>CATLFA010000002.1 GCA_949927585.1 uncultured Clostridiaceae bacterium | reverse complement strand
TTTCCCATACTTGAATATTTATCCTTTCCTATTGTATAAAAAAGAATAGCAATTTTAAAACTATCCTTCTTAATACTAGGTATATCAACTCTATTTTTATTTTCTATCCCATTGGTAATTGCGACCATGCACAATTCATAGTAAAAGCAACCTTCTTTTCCTCAGTAGCTACATTATAAATTGGTAACTCTTTTGTAGAGGCTGCTGTTTCTACTGCATCTTTTGTAGTTACGCTAAATGCTATTCCAAATAGTATTACTACTGTACTTAATAAAATTATGTATGAGTTTATTTTTTCTTTATTAAAAACTATAAACATAAAAATCCCTCCTAATATAAGCTAATTCATTTTATGCTTATATTAGGAGGTTTATTCTAAAAAGCTGTTTTTGTATATTCCTAACTTAATAAAATTTGTCTTTTATATCTATCAATTATAATTCTACTCTTCCTAATAGAAAATCAATAGCATTTATCTACTTTATTGCATTGTTTTTGCTTACTTTTATTTAATAATAATTAAGTCATATCCTATGAAAAGTCCGTTTTCTACTACTCCATCAATTTCATTTATTTTTTCTTCATAATCTGCTTCTATTTTTGGAAACTCTGCGAATAATAGTGCATTTGAGTTATCTGTTATTAGCATTCCTTTTCCTACATTTGATTCTTTTATTATTACATTTGTTGCACCTAATTTTTTTAAGGCTTCTTTCACTGTATCTATTTTATCTACTTTACATTCAACTGGTACTGGATGGTTTTCACCTAACTTTTCTACAAATTTTGAACTGTCTACTAATATATAGTTTTCTTCTGATGCTTTTATATTCATTTTTTCTCTATATAGGGCAGCTCCCATTCCTTTAATTAGCCAGCCCAGTGGGTCTACTTCATCTGCTCCATCAAAGCACCAGTCTGGCTTTGCTTCACTTAAAGTTACTGTTTCTATTTCTAGTTTCTTACACATTTCTTCTATTATAGTTGATGTTGGAATTGCTTTTATTTTTAAGCCTTCTTCATGTACCCTTTTTGCAATTTCTTCTACTGCTAAGTATGATGTACTTCCTGAGCCAAAACCTACTATATCTCCATCCTTTACCCTTTTTGCTATCCTTTTTGCTAACTTTTGCTTTTGCTCTCTATTATCTACATTATTTTTCCAATCAAATTCTTGCATGTTTTTTCCTCCTAATATTATTTATATAGTTTTCTCATTTTTTAAAATTATATCATAAGTATTTGAAAAAGCAAAATAGAAACCTTACTTAAATTTCAAGTAAAGTTTCTATTTTGTTATTTAATCCATTTAGGTAAATCTACCTTTTCAATAGTAGCTGAAAAAGTGTTGTTACTTTGAGTTGTAATTATCAGTTTAAACTTATCTCCTTCAAGTTCTTCTAAACAAACACCTTTAATGTTTGATTTAATAATTTTGTCTTGATTGCTTTTATTCATAAATAGCAATAAAATTTCTTTATTAAATCCTAATATACATGTTTCACCTGTATTAAAAACAACACTCATGTCTTTTATTTCTTTAACATTATCTAGGATAATTTCTTGTCTAAGTTCTGCATCAACTATTATTATGCTGTCTTTTAATGTCATGTCATTTACTTTATTCATTGCCATAGTGAAACTATTATTTCCTTGCAATAGCTTTTCTTTCTTTTCCAGTCTGTCAAATATCGTTTGTGCCCCTGTAACCAAAAATATAAGAAAAACCGCAAATATCATACCAAAAATAAGAATCTGATTTTCCACTCCATAATATGCGAGAAACATTATAAATATAAATATAACAAGTATTGATATCAAATAATTGTTTTTTCTCTTCCTTATCCGTTGTAAGGTGTCAGTTTCTTTTAATTTTATAGGTATTTTAGGTTCTACAAATATGAATGCGATGACCTGTGCTATACTTAAAACAACTGTTATTCCTATAATTATTCCATCCATACTATAATTTCCTCCTTTAAATATTAATTTTCATTGCTGTTTTTAGTTACTTTCGTAGCTCCTTATAATGCTAAAATAGGAGTTTTCTATATTCAATTATGTAAGCATTATATCATAATTTTGATAAAATAACAATAAATTTTTATATTTTTATGTCAATTTAGTTATTTTCTAAAATACTTTATATTATACTAATATCAATTGTAAAATACAAATTGTAAGATAATTCCAAAAAATATTTTTAATGGAGATGTAATAAAATTAAGCTTTTTTGTTAATTACTTTGTAACTTTTAAACAATAGTTTCTTAAGTAGGATAACTTATGAAGGAAGAAAAACAAAAACGGTATTTATGTGACATTGACAAGTTGAAAGGTGTAGCATATGTCTTTTATGTGATTTGTTTCATTATAGTTTCTATTGCACTTATAGCTTTATTTACTTATTTAAACTATAACTACAATCCTGAAATTACTAATATGGATTGGAGAGATTCTTATGATAATCAAAAGGAACAATATGAATATTTATATGACATTTTTGAAAACGTAGTACACGATGGAGAAGTTCCAGATATAACATCTATTCCTAATGGTGTCTTTTATCATTTGACACTTACGAATGACAGTAAAACTTTTTATTTATTCTTATTTTACTTCTTGTATGTTACTTAATATCCTGTGCACATAGACATATTGATAATAAAAGGAAGCTTAATAAATTGGATTATTAAAATTACTAAAAGCAAGCAAAGATAGAAATACTATCATTGCTTGCTTTTTACATTTTTATTCTATACTTTTCAAACTTTCAATCATATCAATTTTCTTTAAAGCAAAATATGTTACTATATTTACTATTAGTGTAAATATTACTGTTATTGCTATTGAATATATATAACTTAATATTGATATTTCTTGGCCAAACCTTAATACATTTATTTCACAGGTTTTTATTATAAATATACTTAAAAAATATCCTCCTATTAATCCAAATATTATTCCTATTGATGTTAATATTGCTGTTTCTCTTGTTACATAGTCATATACTTCCTTATCATAAAAACCTAGTACTTTTAAACTTGCAAGTTCTCTTATTCTTTCACTTATATTTATATTTGATAAGTTATATAATACTACAAATGCTAACGTTCCTGCTGATACTATTAATATAACTACAACATAATTTAGGTTTTTCATCATGTCATCCATTACATTTTCCATGTTGGAGCTTAATGATACTGTATTTACATTTGGCTCTTTTAGAAGCTTACTTGCCAGTTCTTCTTCCTGATTATCTTTTACATTATTTTGTACAAATAGTACATTAGTATCATATTTTCCATATAGCTGTTCATATAAGCTTTTAGGCATATATACATAGTGATAAATATAATTTTCTACAATATCTGAAATTATTACACTATTTTCTTTTCCATCTGCATCTTTTAATATTATGCTATCTCCTTTTTTTACTTCTAATAATTCTGCTACTTTATCTGTTATAGCTATTTTTCCTTCTTCTAATTTAACTCCTTTTTTTGTTTTCCTATCTGACAAATGTATTAGTTCATTTATTTTTTCATCTTTTGCTATAATAATTTGTACCGCTTCTTCACTTTCGCCATTTACTAATGCTCCAGATGTCATATTAGCCTCTGCTATTTTATTGATTTCTTCTTTTTCTTCTAAGGTTTTAATAAATTTTTCTGCATCTGTTTCTTCTAAGTCACTTTTTAAACTTATTTGCATATCATAGTTATACACATTTTCATATTGCTTTATTAGAATATCTGAAATTGCATCTTTTATTCCAAAGCCTGTTAATATAAGTGCTGTACTTCCTGCAATTCCTACTATTGTCATAAATACTCTTTTTTTATACCTAAATATATTACGAACCGTTACTTTTTTACTAAAACTTAAATTTTTCCATATAAAAGGAATTCTTTCTAATAATATTCGTTTTCCTGCCTTTGGAGCTTTTGGCCTCATTAGTTGTGCTGGGGTATCCCCTACTATTTTTAAAACTGTATATAAACTTGCTCCTATTATACATACACTTGCTAATCCTAAACCTAATATAGCAAAATATACATTAAAACTTGCAACAAAGTTTGGTATTACATACATCATGCTATACATCATCCATATAATTCTTGGAAGTGTTTCAAAGCCTATTATCATTCCTATACTTCCACCAATTAGGCAAGCTAAACCAGAATATAATAAATATTTACTTGCAATTTGTGCTTTGTTATATCCTAATGCCTTCATTGTTCCTATTTGCACTCTTTGCTCTTCTACCATTCTAGTCATAGAAGTTAGTGATATAAGTGTTGCTATAACAAAAAATACTATTGGAAATACTCTTCCTAAATTTTCTATACTTTTTGTATCTTGCATAAAACCACTATAACCTGGGTTTGAATCTCTGCCTAATATATACCAAGTTGGATGCTCTATTTCTTGTATTTTTTGCTTTGCGTCTGATAGTTCCTTTTCTGCTTCTTTTATTTTTTCTTCATATTCTGCCTTATTTATTTCAAAAGTTTTTCTTCCTTCTTCTAGTTGTTTTTTTGAATCATTTATTTCTTGTTTTGCTCTTTCTAATTGCTTATTTGTTAACTCTTTTGTTTTGTTTAATTCTTTTTCATTGTTTTCTAGTGTAGTTTTAGCATCGTTTAATTTTTCTTTTCCTTCTTTTATTCCATTTTGTATTTGTTCTAATCCACTATTTATACTTAACAGTGTAGCCTCTAACCCAGCCTTTTGTGCTTTTATATTTTTTAATGTATTTTCTATATTTTCTTTTTGTTCTTGAAGACTAGCTATTTCTTCTTGTGTTAGATTATTGCTATTAAGGCTTTCATTTATTTTATCTAACTTATTTTGTAGCTGTTGTATATTTGTGTTTATACTTTGCAAATTAGCTTGCAATTCTTGTTTTTGTTTATTTAAAAGTTGTATTTGTGCATTAGCATTTTGCTCTTCTTTTTTTAAGTTTTCCTCTTCTTCTTTAATTTTAGCTTTAGCTGTTTTTATTCTTTCTTCTGCTAATTTAAATTTTTGCTCTGCTTCTTTACTTTTATTATTTAAAGTAATTTCAGCATTTTTTAATTGTTTTTCTCCTTCTATAATTTCATTTTCTGCTTCTTTTAATTTATTTTCAGCTGTCGTTTTTTCTTCTTTTAATTTTGTTTCTCTTTCTTCTACTTTTTCTTGTGCTAAATCTTTTACTTGATTATACCTTGCAGTTTCCCTTTGTACTTTTATTTGTTCTATTTTCTTAGTCATTTCTTGTATGTAGTTATTATATTCTTCTGAATCTGTTATCATTTGCTTAGAATTTTCTAGCTCTATATATACTCCTGTATACACTTCTGAGTCAAAGCTTTCCTTTAGTAAATACATATTATAGCTTACCATTCCAGAGCCCAATTTTGAAGTATCCCTTTGCCTTGAAACATATAGTGGGCTATTCATTGTTCCTACAATAGTAATTTCTTTTTCCTTTATTATACTGTCATCTGCTTCCTCAATAATAAGGTTATCTCCAATTTTCTTTCCTGTTCTACTACAAAATGTTTTCTCAACTAAGCACTCATTTTTGTTTTCAGGCATTCTTCCTTCTAATAGTGCTACCTTATTTATATCATCTATTGGCAATACTTTAGTTACAATTTCTGTATCTTCATAATTAATTAAAATATCTTCACTATATTCGCCATAAGCTTTTTGTACACCTTCTACCTGTTCTAATGCTTCTATATCTTCATTAGTTAAGCCTAAAGTAGAAATAATCTGTATATCATACACATTTTGGCTATCAAAATAATTATCAATAGTAGTTATCATATCTGGGCTTGCAGCTCTCATTCCTGCAAAAAAGCCCACACCTAAAAAAGCCATTAATAAAATGGAAATAAACCTTTTATATGTATTTCTAATTTCTTTCAAACTATCTTTTAATAGCGCTTTTTTCATTTTCTTCCTTCTTCTTAATTAATTTTAAGTTCCCAAAAGTGACAGATATCCCATTAGGAAACGTCCCCAATGGGAACTACCACTCTATTTCTTCTATTGATGTTGGTTTTTCATTTGTTTCTATTTTTTCTGCTCTTCCGTTTTTGAAGTGTATTACTTTATCGGCCATTGGTGCTAGTGCTGTATTGTGGGTTATTATTATTACTGTCATTTTTTCTTTTCTTGATGTGTCTTGCAGAAGTTTTAGTATTTGTTTTCCAGTTTTGTAGTCTAGTGCTCCTGTTGGTTCGTCACATAATAGTAGCTTTGGATTTTTGGCTATTGCTCTTGCTATTGCTACCCTTTGTTGCTCTCCTCCTGATAATTGTGATGGGAAGTTTCCTTTTCTTTCTTTTAAACCTACTTTTTCTATTATTGTTTCTGGGTCTAATGAGTCTTTACATATTTGTACTGCTAGTTCTACATTTTCTACTGCTGTTAGGTTTTGTACTAAATTATAGAATTGGAATATGAAGCCTATGTCTTCTCTTCTGTATTTTATTAGCTCTTTGTTGCTTAATTTATTTACTTGTTTTCCGTCTACTATTACTTCGCCTGATGTTACACTGTCCATTCCACCTAATATGTTTAGTGTGGTGGTTTTTCCTGCTCCACTTGGACCTACTATAACCACTAGCTCTCCTTTTTCTATACTAAAGTTTGTATTATCTAAAGCTTTTATTGTTACTTCTCCCATTTTATATTCTTTATTTACATTTTTAAATTCTATATATGCCATTTATACATTCCTCTCTTATAGATATTTTTCTATATTATCATATTTATATTCACTTTTCTAGCAATTTCACATAGTTTTCACATAATGAATTTTAAGTTGATTGCTGTTATTTATAATAAAAGAAGACTCCCTTACAATAATTTTATTAATCTTTTTTATGCAATACAACAAAAAAAGATGAACATATCATCTTTCTTATTTCCATATTATTACTTCTGCTCTAATTTTAATAACATTTCTTTTATATCTAATCCTCCTGCATATCCTACTAATTTTTTATTACTGCCAATTACTCTATGGCATGGTACTACTATCATAATTGGATTGTTATGGCATGCTCCGCCTACTGCTCTTGAGGCTTTTTCTTTTCCTATTTTTTTTGCTATTTCTACATAAGTTTTTGTTTCTCCATATGGTATTTTTAGTAGTTCATTCCATACTTTTTCTTGAAATGTAGTTCCTTTTATTAATAGTGGTAATGTAAATTCTTTTCTTTTTCCTTCTAAGTATTCTGTTATTTGCTCATAGGCTTTTTTTATTAGTCGTGTTTCTACTTTTTCTCCTTTAGAATATTCCATATTTGTTTTTACTGTTTCTATCTTTGATATTCTATCTTCATTTTCTACTATTATAAGTGTTCCTATCTTTGTTTTATATGTATTCCAATATTCCATTTTTTCTCCTAATTATATAATTTATTTTATTAAAAATATGTCTAATGTTTTTAATTGGTATATAAAAAGTCATTAAGCATTTTTACTAAATAATCTTTCTTTATATAATTCTATTTGTTATATCATATGCTCAATTTTTCCTTCTCTTACATATTTTTTATTTATTTTTCGATACTTTTTTATATTTTGATTTTATCATAATCTTTAACAGTTTACAATGACCCTTTTCTATTTGCTTCTTTATTTAATGAGTGTCCCCACTGTTATAATTTCGGAGCAAAAATGAATTTAAGAATTGCTAAATAGCAAAAACTATAAATCAATTCTTAAAATTGTCATATTTATATTCTAAGAGCTTTTCATCTATTAGTTCAAAAGCTCTTAGAATATAACAAAAGACCACCCCTAGTGTACTTTATTAATTAAAAATACTGGTATTCCACTTGAGTATGGTGCTATATCGTATTGTTGAAAATATATTGCTATTGCATTTGGTGTGATATAATAGCTATTTAAATTAAATGTTTCTAATACTAGTTCACAGTAGTTTTCAAAATATTGATTTTTTCCTTCTTGTATTTGTGTTTTTATTTGTTTATTTATTTCTTTTAATATGTCAATTGTATAATATTGGTTATTAGGAAAGAAGTATGATAATGGTATTATACTTGCATCTTTTAAATTCCAGTTTTGAGAAGTTCTTATTGTACTTCCGTGTGCTCCTCCTGTAAATTGGTATTCGTCTTGGTATAAACTTACAATAAATCCTTCATTATAGGTTATATCATATTCTGATATTACTTCATATACCATTATTGGGTATCCATTTTCAATATTATATTCATATACTTCTTTGGCATTTTCATATAAGTCTGTTCTTACATATTTTTCTAAGTTAATTGCCTTATTTTTATTATAATTATTAAATATTTCTTTTCCAAACGTATATTTAGAAGAAATTATTTGAGGATACTCTATTTTGTATGTAAGTATAACTATATTTTTATACTTCATCTCTCCTTTTATTGTCTTTTTTTCTATTTGATTCATAGCATAAAACCTCCTAGTATACTATATGAGTATAACTATTTTTTTGTTTCTTTCATCAAACTAAAATATTTGTATTGTATTTCACATAATTTTCTGATATACTCTATGCAATAATAATTAAGAAGTCCTCTTTGCAGTTTAATGTGTACTTCATTGTAAAAAAATTTTTAAGGAGGAAATTGTTTATGGAAAAAAGTGAATTAATGAGTTTCTTTACTGTACTTGACTTTTATGATAATCTTTCTGTTTTGAAAGAAAAAGAACGGACTGGTTGGATAAAATGGAATGTTACAGGTAGACGTGAATCAGTGAATGACCATACTACAAGTGCTCAGCATTTGGCTTGGGCTCTTTATTCTGAATATGATATTGATGTAAATATTGAGCATGTAATTGCAATGCTTTCTATTCATGAAATTGGTGAATCAATAATTGGAGATATTACCGTATATGATGGTGTTGATTCTAAGTCAAAAGCTAAACGTGAAAGAGAAGCTGTTGTTTCTATTTGTTCTAATTTAAAAAAAGGCGATATTCTTATATCTCTTTTTGATGAATTTGAAGCTAAAGAAACGCCTGAGGCTAAATTTGCATATCTTTGCGATAAGTTAGATTTTGATTTGCAAGCACGATTATATTGTAATGATAATCGATGTACTATTGAAAAAGCTACTTATGAAATGATAAGTATTAAACAGATTCAGGAAATTATAGAAAATTGTGCTAAAACTGCTTGGGATGTTTTCTGGAAAGCAGATAAGCCTAAGTTTGATGGTACTTATTTGGAAAGCTTTTTTGCTATGCTTAAAAATGCTTAAAAAAATATAACGATTGGCTTTTAAGTCAATCGTTATATTTTTTAATTTAACTCCATATTTGTATTTATTTCATTTGATTGTATATTTGAACTTACTGGTTCTGTATTAGTTGTATTTGTTTGTATAACATTGGTAGTTTCATTTGTTATAGTATTTTGGTTTTTATTAATGTCCATATCTATATCAACAATTGTATTGTTTTTATCATCATATTCATTTTCATTATATCTCCATAAGTCTGGGTTTATATATTGTTCCACAAATTGTATAAGATCATATGATTTTCCTTGATAAATAATTGTATATTGTTCTTGACCATTAGAAATTATTGAATATACTGATTCTAGTCCCATATTTATCATTTCTTGTCCTTTAGAATTTACAATTCCATAATATGGTGTCTTTCCGTTATTTATATCAAATTGCTTAGATACAACTATACCTTTAACCTCTGGTATTATTAATATATTATTTGCATTTCTATTAGAGCTTCCACTTTCTGATATACAACCTAATGTATAATAATCTACTGGTAAAATTTTCTCGCCTTTTATATTAAACATTCCCCATAATCCATTTTGTTTTACTGGAATTGCATTATTAAATAATATATATTTATTTTTTATATCATTTGTTGGGAATTTTGTACTATCTATTCCTATTTCATCATATTCTAGGTATATTAATATTTTTCCATTCTTTTCTATTACACCTTTTTTACCATTCGAAGTTGCCATATATAAGTTAAGATTTTTATCTATTTGTTTTAATGCGTCATATTGAGGGCTAACCTTTGTATCACCTTCTGAAGTTATAATTCCAACTTTGCTTTCTTCAGTTTTTACTATAAATTCTTCTGAACCTTCATTAAACTCAATGTCTGTATATTTCATACCTACTATTTCTTTATTTTCTAAATTGTGTATTCCATATCTAATGTTATTATTTGAAGATGTCTTTTCTGTATTATCAACATTTTGTACTACTAATAGTCCATATAATAATGCCTTCTGATTATTGAAGTTTTCTTCTATTGCTGCATTTTTATATGTTGTTACATATAAATTAGTTAAATATGGTAAAGTATATATTTTAATTTCATTTTCTTCTTTACTATAAGCAAATTGAAGGTTACATGCTAAATTTAAGCCCTTTGCACTTATATATAGCTTTCCATTTGCCATCTTTTTTATCGGCTCATCTATTGTAAAATAAGTATAATCTAAATCATCTACTGGTGTTTTATAAATTGTATTTTCTTCATTTTCAAATGTTACAATTTCATCTTTTCCTTCTAAGTAACATTGATTTTTATCTTCAGTATATTGTTTATATCCACCATTATAATATTTGTAGCCAACTAATTCAGCAATATCTGGTAATGAAATATATACATTATCTCCTTCATATAAAAATAAATCTGTTTGCATTGTTTTGGTTGATATTGCTTTTCCATCTATATTAAATTTAAACTGAGCTTCTTTTAAATAATAAATACTTACAAATAGCACAATACTTACAATCAATAAAAATACTATTAATGCAGTTATTATTATCATTGCTTTTTTGCTCTTCCTTTGTTTTTCTTCCATGTTAGTTCCAATTATATCCATAACACCCTCCTCTTATGTGAAATATTACTCTTCTCCATAATATTTTTTATAAAATTCTTTTGAAAATGTTCCTAAGTTATCATTCTCTATTTCTATTCTAACTCTTTCCATCAATTTAGTCAAGAATCTTAAATTATGTATTGATAGTAAACGTATTCCTAATATTTCATTAGCTTTTACTAAATGACGTATATAGCCCCTTGTATAATTCTTACAAGCATAGCAATCACATTCATCATCTAATGGTCCCCAATCTTTCTCATAAGTAGCATTTCTTACAACTACCTTTCCCTTAGAAGTCATTGCTGTACCATTTCTTGCAATTCTTGTTGGAAGTACACAATCACACATATCAATTCCAGCCTTAGCTGCCTCAATTAAGTAATCTGGTGTTCCTACTCCCATCAAATATCTAGGCTTGTCCTTAGGCATAAGTGGAGTTGTATATCTTAAAATATCTAAAAATTCTTCTTTAGGTTCACCTACACTAATTCCACCAATAGCATAACCTGGTAAATCAAGTTCAATTAAATCTTTAGCACTTTGCTCTCTTAAATCCTTATAAAAACCACCTTGAATAATTCCAAATAAACCTTGTTTATCAGTAGTAGTATGGGCTTCTTTACAACGTTTAGCCCACCTAGTAGTTCTTTCCATAGAATTTTTAGTATACTCATAAGTAGAAGGATAAGGACAACACTCATCAAAAGCCATAATAATATCTGCTCCTAAATCTTCCTCAATTTCCATTACACTTTCAGGAGTAAAAACATGCCTACTTCCATCCAAATGAGACTTAAAAGTAACACCCTCTTCAGAAATAGTACGCAAATCACCCAAGCTAAACACTTGAAAACCACCACTATCAGTAAGAATAGGTCTATCCCACCTCATAAAATTATGAAGACCACCAGCTTCTTTTACAATTTTACTACCAGGTCTCAAATACAAATGATAAGTATTTGACAAAATTATTTGTGCTTCAACTTCCTCTTTAAGTTCTTCTGGTGTAAGTGATTTAACCGTAGCTTGAGTACCAACTGGCATAAAAATAGGTGTTTGAATATCACCATGAGGAGTATGAATAACCCCTCTCCTTGCACCTGTTTGTTTACATTCATGTAATAACTCATACGTAATTGCTTTCTCCATTTCTTTCTCCTTCTTGAGTAAAAGTGAGTCAAAAGGGACGGCCTTTTTTGACTCATATGAGCCAAAAGGGACAACCCTCTTTACTAATTATTTTAATACTCTTCTTATTTTTTCTTTATCTAGTTCTAAATATTCGGCTATTTTCCTATTTGATAAGTTATATGTGTTCTTTAATTTTAGGCTAATAGCCTTTAATAATTTATTGTTTGATTTTAGTTCTACAAAATGTATTTTGTTTTCAATCAAATATTGATTTATTGTATTACTAATATCTATATTTCTTTCTTCATCATCCTCTATAAAATTCATATCTTTTAGTTCTTTAACTGTATGTACATTTATATATTCTTTTCTATTAACAAATATATCTATTAACATTTGCTCATTGCTTTTATAAAGAAATTTTTCATAACTTGAAAATTTATAATCTTTTGCTTGCTTACATATTCCTGCTTTTACTGGATTATTGTGTATGTATAATATACAATTATACATATGTCTTTCATCCTTTATTACTTGTGTTTTAAATCTGTCTCTATATACATATCCTACTCTTGATTTATTTTTATTGTAATAAATTGCGTAAGACGTATTCAATTTGTGCATATATAAACTAAGTTTGTTAATATCTCTTATTTCTATTAAAATATGTGCATGATTATCCATCATACAGTATGCTAATATACTTAATCGATATTCTTCTTTATATTTATTAATTAATTTAATATACTCATATTTCTCTCTTTCTTCGAAAAATATTTTTTCCTTGTTTATTCCTTGTACCATAACATGAAATAATTTTTTACCTTCTAATAAGTTTCTGGCTAATCTAGGCATAGCGTCTCTTCCTTTCGTTTTTAAATTGCCCCTATTTAATTAGCCCCTATTTTTTTGTCAAAGGCCTGTCCCCTTTGGCATATTTGAGTCAAAAAGGGCCGTCCCTTTTGACTCGTTTTTTTAATTTATGAACATTGCATCACCAAAACTGAAAAAACGATATTTTTGTTTTACGGCTTCTTGGTAAGCCTGCATTGTGTAGTCTTTTCCGGCTAGTGCGGATACTAGCATTAGCAGGGTTGATTGTGGTAGGTGGAAGTTTGTTATTAGTGCGTCTATGCATTTGAATTTGTAACCTGGGTATATAAATATTTGTGTGTCTCCTTCTTGCGGTTTTAACATTCCTTCTTCATCTGCTACTGTTTCTAGTACTCTACATGATGTTGTTCCTATTGCTATTACTCTTTTTCCATTTTTCTTTGCTCTATTTATTTTTTCTACGTCTTCTGATTTTATGTAATAATGCTCTGAATGCATTTCATGCTTTTGCACTTCATCTTCTTTTACTGGTCTAAAGGTTCCTATTCCTACATGTAATGTTACATTTGCTATGTTTATTCCTTTTTCTTGTATTTGTTTTAGAAGTTCTGGCGTAAAGTGCAATCCTGCTGTTGGTGCTGCTGCTGATCCATTGTATTTTGCATATACTGTTTGATATCTCTCTTTTTCTTTTAATTCTTCATGTATATATGGTGGTAATGGCATTAGGCCTATTTGATCTAGTATTTCGTTGAATATTCCTTTATAATGAAATTCTACTTTCCTTGTTCCTCCTGGCATTATATCTAGTATTTCTGCCTCTAGTAGCCCTCCTCCAAATATTACCTTTGTTCCTATATGAAGTTTATTTCCTGGTCTTACTATGCTTTCCCATATGTCACCTTCTATGTTATTTAGTAATAGAAATTCTACATTTGCTCCTGTCTCCTTCTTTCCATATATTCTTGCTGGTATTACTTTTGTGTTATTTCTTACTAGGCAATCACCTGGCTCTAAAAAATCTATTATATCTTTAAATATTTTATTTTCTATTGTTTGCTTTTCTCGGTTTAGTACCATTAATCTTGATTCGTCTCTTTTTTCTAAAGGTACTTGCGCTATTAGTTCTTCTGGTAGTTCATAATTAAATTCTGATACTTTCATTTTTTCTCCTCTTAATATATATTGAAATTTTAAAATTTTGACTTTTCTTTCTAATTAATTTTACTAATTTTAATTTTTAACTTCTATTACTTTAAATAGATTTATTATATTTTTATATACTCCATTTAACTCTTCTATTATATTTTGTGGTTCTTCAAAGTAATTTAGTTTTCTTGAATATCTAAAATCACTTGTTTTTGTTGGCTTTTTATTAAATATATCTTCTGGAAGCCCTACTAGTCCTTTATTGGTCGATTTTACTTTTTTATTCATATAATCTTCATACCATTTACTTAAACCTATTTTATTTTGGCTTTTATAGCCATATTTTTCATAATCATGAAGTTCTGGTCTTTCATATCCATATTCTAAGCTATTCCTTTCAAGTGTGTGTAAAAATTCATGAACATATACTTCTTCTGGAAATACATTTATTCTTTCATCATATTTATATATATAATTTGATGCACTATTTGGAAGTCTTATATTAGAAAAACCTATATTTCTATACTCCATACTACCAAGTCCTATCCAATCATTTACAGGTATTTCTTCTTTTAAATTTATATCACCTGTTCTAAATGCTATAAATATATGATCATATTTTCCATCTCTAATATATTTATCTAATGTTTGTTTTACGTCATATGGTGCTACATAATAACCATTCTCTTCATCATATGACATTGATGTAATTGGTGTATTTATTTCTACTACATCATAATTTACTTTCATTTTTCCTTGTGACATATTTTCCATTGAATCTTTAAATCTATTTATACATAATTTCATGTCATATATATCTGAATCAGAAAGCTTTAGTTCAAATTCTTCTTTTATTCCTTCTACTTCTACACTTACTTTCGTTTCTTTAAATAACAAACATAAAAAATTCCACTTATTAGATGTATCTGCTGTTCCTGATTCTATTGTTATATCTGAAAACCATGCTGTTCCTTTTGAGTCATCATAGTTACCACCTAACCTAAATCCTATATCTACTGATTCTCTATTTTTTGAATTAAATACAAATTCTATTTTGGTCCAATCTGATGTTCCAACAACATTGTCAGATTTTTCAACTGTTTCATTTATACAAATATGTGCTCCTGCATCTGTATTTTCATTTTTATTTATAACATCTTTTGTTTTTACCATACATGTTACTTTATAAGAAGTATTTGGAACTACTGCTATTGTCTTAAAAAACATAGCATCATTAAAGTTAGTATTTTCTATTTTATAACTACTCATTTTTGAATATCTTATTTCGTCATCTCTTGAAAAGTTTGAAAAACCACTATTATATTCGGCTCTGATATATTCACTAAAGTTATTATTTTTGTAAACTTTATATAATATAAATAGTAGAGCTAATATTATAGATATTGATAATATATTCTTCATTATTTTAATTGTCTTTTGCATTAAATTTCCTCCAATAATAACTTTATTTATTATACATTATTTTATTACTAATTACAAGATATTTAACATTTATGTTAAATAATTATTTTATATACCAAAAAGCCCTCTTAGTATTATAATAAGAGGACTTTTTTCTATTTTTTTAACATAAATTTACCAAGTACTATTCCTACCATATGTACTATTTTAGTAGAGTTTCTTTGTGCAATTCCCTTTCCTATTGCTTTACCTCCTACTGTTAATGATGCAACTATTGCACTTATTATAAATTGTAAATCAAAAGTTAATCCAAACTTTTCAGTTATTTTAAATGTAACTAACGCTGATATTGAACCACTTAATACACCACATATATCTCCTATAACATCGGCACATATATTGGCTACTTTTGGAGAATTTCTAATTAACTTTATTGAAGTTTTTGCTCCTTCTATTTTTTTACTTGCTTTTGCATGTAGTTCCTCTTCATTAGCAACGGTTACTGCAACACCAATTATATCAAATATTATTCCTACAAAAATAGTAACTATCAATATTAAAGTTGCTGGAAATAATTCTAATCTAGATATTGCATTTGTTGATATATATGAAAAAATTATAGATAAAATAAAAGTAGTTATAAAAACAGTTATAAACCATTTCAGTTCTGAATTATCCTTTTTACTATCTTTTTTAATTTTCTCTTTCTTTGACATCCTTACTATTTACTCCTTTTGTCATAAAAATTAATTAGATGGTAAAAGCCTAAGTAAATTTTACGGTTTAGGTCTAGAAGAATTTCTCTATTTTCTACTAAATATTACTATTTAGCCGTTTCCATTTAAAGAAAATATCTTCTACCACTATGTATAAGTAATAGATAGAAACTAGATCGCCACTCAAATCCGTACCTTAATCCATAGACTTCCATGCTCTTTTTTAAGCAAACACTCTAGAAGTTTTCCTTATGCATACAAGGATCTATTGCTAGTCTTTTTTGCAAATGTAATTTCATAACTATACAAATTCAAGTATTTTTGAATTTTAGGAAATATAAATTTGGCCAAATTTATATTTCTTTTTTAGTTAATCCCAATACCTTCACTCGAGACAGGCTACACTATGTGTTTTATGTCTTGGCATTCAACATAGGTTACTCTTAAGCTACACTTTCAATAGTTTTACTGAATTTTTGCCTAAGCCTCCGCGGAAATAGGGAATCATATATATGCCATTATATATTACCCTAATTCCTTACTCCCTGGATACACACAAAACTGGCATTCCGCGCATAAACAAGGAACTTCAACGATGTGCCCTTTAGTGGATTTTTAGCCCCACCCTCACAATAGAAGTATGCTACTAGAATAATGCACCATCGTTTTATATTATAGCATATTTTTCCAAATTTTCAAGTTTATTTATTATTATTTCACCTAATTTTCACAAAAATATAAATTTTTTGGCTTAAAAAATCTTTAAAACCTCTTGTATTTAATTTAAATATGTGTTATTATATTAAATAGTCAGTTTTACAAAAACTTATAGGAGGTGTAAGAAAATGGCAAAATGTGAAATTTGCGAGAAGACACTATCTCATGGAAATCAAATTAGTATTGCTCGTTCACACGTTAGTAGAAGAGCTACTAGAACTTTCAAACCAAATTTAAGAACAGTTAAAGCATTAGTTGATGGACAAACAAAAAGAATATCTGTATGTGCTAAATGCTTACGTTCAGGTAAAGTTAACAGAGCTTAATTTAGAATATAAATAGTAGGATGCATACTACTTTTAATATTTAGATTTCTTAAGAAATAGTAAAATAAAATAGGTCAAATGAGGTGGATATTATATCCATTTGATTTGACCTATTTTATTTTTTACTTTTTCTATTAATATAAAGTTAATTACATATTTTGAACTAAAAATTGTGATGGGCTTTCCCCAACGTTCCAAATTCCGAACGAAAAATACTGTCCCTAGCGTTCCTCTTTAATTCCAAATATTAATTTTACAAATCCTCTTAAGAATTTTGGTACTTTTTTTACTACTATTGTCATTTTTACCACTCCTTTTTTATGTATTTAACAAAATAGCCACATTAAACCTATGGCAAGTATTGCTATTCCTATCAAAAACAACCATCCTGTTATAGGAAGTAATAATACAAGTAAAACCCCTAATCCTAAACCTATTAGGCATACTCCTATTGTCCTTTTTAGTAATCTAAACATAATATATTACCTCCTTTATTTATATTATATTTTAATATAACTTTTTTGTTACTTTTTACCTTGAAAATACTACCTTTTTATGTTTTAATATTTATATAAAATGAGGAAGGATTAAGTGGTTATAATGAATAAAATAGATATTATTAAAATTGTAGAAATATTAAAGAATACATACCCAGATGCTAAATGTAGTTTAGATTTTACTACTCCTTTTGAAATGCTAGTTGCTGTTATTCTTTCTGCTCAATGTACAGATGAAAGAGTTAATAAGACTACACCTGCATTATTTTCTAAATATTCTACTCCAGAAGATTTTGCAAATATGCCTTTAGAAGAATTAGAAAATTTTATTCATCCTTGTGGTTTTTATAAAAATAAAGCTAAGAATATTAAGGCTACTGCTCAAATTATAGTAGATAAATATGATGGTAAAGTTCCTGAAACTATGGAAGAACTTATGGATTTACCTGGTGTTGGTAGGAAAACTGCTAATGTTGTTATGTTAGAAGCCTTTGATAAACCTCAAGGCATTGCTGTTGATACACATTGCAAACGTATTTCTAATAAAATTGGTTTTTCTAATGAAAAGGAACCTGAAAAAATTGAACAAGATTTATTGAAAATTATTCCTAAAGAGTATTATAAAGATATGAATCATATTCTTATTTGGCATGGCAGAAACACATGTGTTGCTAGAAACCCTAAATGTGAGATGTGTACTATTAATAAATATTGTAAAGAATATAAGAAAAAATCATAATTGTGGAAATAATATATACATACGTTACTATTCACAGCTAAATTTTATTATGCACTAGCGCGAAGGGGTTAATATATTTTATTTTTGTAATGAAGTCCCGACAGCCCGCAGTTCGCGGGGGAATACCCCTTGTCTTGGAGGGCGAAATGGAAAAAATAAAATATATTAATCCCTGGGAGCGGACTTTAAACGATAGATATGAATATTAACATACATATACTGGTAAAATGTTCCAACTATTTCTATTGACTTTTATAGGGCAAAGATATATATTATTTATATAATTTAATAAAGGAGGAGAAAAATGTTAAAAAAGAAATTTAAAGTTTTATTTCTATTAATAACAGTTATTACTTTACTTTCTACTTTAAGTTTTGCAACAATTGAGCCACGCGCTACTGGTGAAGATAGTGAAAATGGGGTTATACCTATATCTGAAGATGAAGCTATTCCAATTTCTGAAGAAGATACCCCTGACTTAGATGAAGAAGAATGGATTAATAGTGATTTATACATTATGCAAGATAAATATGTTCTTGATAAAATTGTAGATGGAAATGCATTTATTTTTGCCAATGAAGTTACTATTAGCGGTGAAGTTGGTGGAAATGTATTTGTTTGTGCTAATAAATTAACTGTAGATGATGGATATATTAATAACTCATTATTTGTTGCTGCAAATGAAGTTGTTATTAATGGTATGATTTATGATGTATATGCTGCATGCGATAATTTCACATTAGAAAAAGATGGTTTTATTGCTAGAGACTTGAAACTTGTTTCAAATAACTTTAATTTAAATGGTAAAATTAGAAGAGATGCATATGTAAGTTCTAATAATTATAATATTAATGTAAACAATGGTACTTTAATTGGTGGTAACTTTAATTATTCTGGTAAATCTGAACTTACAATACCTGAAGAAATTGTAATAGGGGAAACTAGATATACTAAAGAAATAATTCATGAAGAGTCTATTTTTGAAAAAGTTTCTTCTTACATTTTTGATGCAATTAATGTTTTAGTTTATGCTTTAGTAGTCATAATTTTAGCTATTTTACTTGCACCTAAATTTGTAGAAAGAGTATCAAATATGGATACTAGAAAAGCTTTCATTTCTTTAGGAATAGGTATATTAGTACCAATTGTTGTTGTTATTGCTTTATTTATGCTTTTAGTTAGCTGTGTTGCTTCATTGTTATCTGTTGCAGGTATATTTATATTTATAGCTATTTGTATGTCAGGAACGGCTTTTGCAAGTATTTATTTTGGAAGCATTTTCATTAAGCTAGTAAAATGGGAAGGAAAAGTAAAATTCATATTAGCAAGTTTAATTACTGCATTAATAATATGGGCCATTAGCCAAATACCACACATTGGTAGTATCTTTGGTTTATCAGTATCACTTTTTGGAATTGGAACTTTATTTGTAAATGCAATATATAGAAAAGAAAACGTTAAAGAAGAAGTTTTAGAAGCAAAAACTGAAGAATAATATTTAAAACAAAAAATATAAGGAATTTAAATTCCTTATATTTTTTGTTTTATTATCTTTATTGCTTTTGAATAATCTTCTGAATTTATTATATAGCTTCCTGCAACTATAATATTGGCTCCTGCTTCTATTACTTGCTTTGCATTTTTATTGTTTATTCCTCCGTCTACTTGTATGTCTACTTCATATCCATTTTCGTAAATAAATTTATTAATATTTGCTATTTTTTCTATTGTTTTTGGCAATAATTCTTGACCTCCCTTTCCAGGTTCTACTGTCATTATTAATACCTTATGAATATATGGTAAATATTCATATACCTTTTCAATATCGCTTTTTGGATTAATGGCTATTCCTACTTTACAATTATTTTGCTTTATATATGATATTTGCTTTAACACTTCCATTTCATTTTTGCAGGCTTCTATATGAAATGTTATACAGTTTACTCCAATATCTATATAATCTTTTACATATTCTTCTACATTATTTACCATTAAATGAACATCTATGCTTAAGTTACTCACATTTTTTATACTTTCTGTGTATTTTCTCATTTTTTCAGATGTATTATTTTCTACAAATTTTCCATCCATTACATCTATGTGGAAATAGTCTGTTTTAGCAACCTCTAACTCATAAATTGTTTTTATAATTTCTTCCTCTTTAGCATTTAAAAGTGATGTACTTACTTCTACCATTTATGTGCCTCCTTATCTTTTAATTCATTATATATTTTGCAAAACCTTTCATACCTTTCTTTAGATATTTCACCTTGTTCTAATGCCTTTTTTATACCACAATTTTCTTCTTTTATATGTGTACAACCTACAAATTCGCATTCATTTGTGTATTTTTTTAAGTCTATAAAATATTTATCTAAATCCTTACTTTCAATTTCTGTGATTTCGAAACTTGAAAATCCAGGGGTATCTGCAACATATGTGTTTTCGTCTAGTTCATATAGTTTAATTTCTGTTGTAGTATTTTTCCCCTTTTTATTTTTTGTACTTATTTCTCCTTCTTTTGTTACTTCTTTATCAAATATTGCATTTATTATTGTAGATTTTCCGTACCCCAGAGTTACCTGAAAATGCACTTATCTTCCCTTTTAACTCTTTTCTTATTTCTTCTATTCCATTTTTTTCTATTGAATTTGTTAATATTACTTTATATCCAACTTTTTTATATACTTCTTCTATATCAATATATATGTTAGATAAATCTATTTTATTTAAAATTATAATTGGCTTTATGTTTAAACTTTCTGCATAGCATATTTGTTTATCTAACATTAGTAAATCTGGCTTTGGATGTTTTGTAGATAACACAAATAGTATTTGAGATATATTTGCTATTTTAGGCCTTTTTATATACGTTTCTCTTTCTAATATTTTGTTTATAACCGCATTCTTTATTTGTGTAACTTCTATTTCTACTCTATCCCCAACAACTGGCTTTAGTTCATCTTCCTTTTTAAACTTTCCCCTTGCCACCGCTTCATATATTTCATTATCACATTTTATTTTATATAAATTTGATATATTTCCTACTATTAAACCTTGCATATTTCTCCTTTTATTTTTATATTTTTTACAATAGTTAATATATACCATTTTGAATAAAAAAACAAGTAAATATAAAACAATTTAAGTACACATTTGTTTTATGCTTCAACTCTAAAATGCAAAGTTAACCACTACATATTATGACTGTACTCATTGAAAGTTGTACAGCTATGCCATTAGCAGTCGATATCCAAAAGAGATATGTTTCATATTTTGAACGTTCTATTTAAACTTATTTTCTCTTGACTTTTTATTTTATATAATATATAATACTTATGTAACTTTAAAATTTATTTTTATTATGAGAGGAGACATTATTATGTCATATGATGAAAAATCGCGGAAAATGATTGGTTCTACGTGTATAACTTTTTCATTCATACTTTTTACACTTGCGGTTTGTAGTGTATGGGTTATTTTTGTAATATATCGTGGAGTTTTTATGATGTTATGTGGAGTTCTTCCATTATTACTTTTCATTACTTCCTTTTGCCTTGCTGGAATTTCATGTAAAGCATATATTGGAGTAAGTGAAAAGGAAATTTGCAATTCTTCTTCAGCAAAGTTACAAAAACTTAATGGCATATTTGAATTAGTTAAATCTTTTATATTTTTAGCGTTAACTATTAGTTGCCTTTGGGTAATTTTTGTATTCTATGAAATTTCCACATGCTTTCTTTTATTTGTTATTCCTTTTTGGCTATGTTTTTCAGAATTTATGCTTCATAGTAATGAATCATATAATAATTTTACCAAAATTGAAAAATTAGTAAAAAAATAATAATAAACTGAGCTAGAAAAGGTAATTTCTTTTCTATCTCAGTTTATTATTATTTTATTTATTTAGTGTATAATTTTAGTATTACTTACCGATTAATCTCTTATTCTATAAATTGCTTTTATGATTTTATTCAAATGTACATGTTGTGTCTGAATTCATGTTTATTTGTTTTGTTCCTCTTAGTACATCATCTATATAAACTTTTACTTCAATAGTTCCTTTGCTACTGAATTTTGCAGTTATGTTTGTCGTTGTTTTTGGTTTCTTCTCATTATATATTGTATCATTTCCTGCAACTATTTTTATTTGTGCATTTTCTATTATTTCGTTTCCATCTTCATCTGTTTCTGGAGTATAATTTAAAAGTGATTTTACATTTACTGTTACTGTTCCTTGTTTCATTTCTGCTATTTTATTTACTGTTATTGTAACTACTGTGTCTACGTCAACTGTTTTTCCTACGTCTATGCTTTGTTTTAATACTTTTCCAGCATCTTTGCTTGTGTCTTCTTCATATACTACTTCTACTTTTAATTTTGAGTCTGTTAGTTCTTTTTTGGCTTGGTCTTCTGTTTTTCCTATTACATATGGTACTGAAACTTGCTCTTTTGCTTTACTTACTGTAAGTGTTATTTTTATTCCTGCTTGTACTTGCTCTCCTTTTTGAATACTTTGTTTTAATACTATTCCTTCTTCAACCTTTGTACTTTCTTCTTCTATTATTTCTATTTCTAAGTTGGCATCTAGTTCTTCTATCATTCTTCTTGCGTCTTCTATTTTTTCGCCTTCTACTTTTATCATTTCTACTATTTTTGTACCTTTACTTATTACAATTTGGAATTTTGAATTTTCTTTAATTGTATAGTTTTTTCTATATTTTGGTTCTTGTGAAATAACTTTTCCTTCTTCTATTTCACTATCATATTCTTCTCCTATTATTTCATAAGTAAATTTGGTATTTTTAAATAAATCTTTTATTTCTTCTTCTGTTTTCCCTACAAGTTCAGGAATTGGAACATCTCTTACTGTTCCCATATCCATTAAACCTTTTGTTATAAATATTGTTAATATAAATAATACTATACATGATAATATTATTACTGGTATTTTGGCTTTTGGGTGCTCCTCGAAATATCTTGCTAGTTTATTTTTCTTCTTTTTATTTTTTCTAGTTGTTTCCTTTTCTTCTGGCATATTTATCACTCGTGTACGCATTGTATCGTCTATTTCTTCTACAAACTTTCCTTCTGGATTTTTAAGTGCCATTCCTAAGTCTTTTATCATTTCTGTCGCGTTTTGATAACGTAAACTTGGCTCTTTTTCCATTGCTTTTATTATAATTTGGTTAACTGCAAATGGTATAGATGGGTTTAATTTTATTGGCTCTACTGGCTTTTCTTGCATATGTTTTAGTGCTACTGAAACTGGTGTATCTGCATCAAATGGTACTCTACCTGTAAGCATTTCATACATAACTACTCCTAAAGAGTATAAGTCAGACTTAGCATCTGTAAATCCTCCTTTTGCATGTTCTGGCGAGAAATAATGTACAGAACCTATTGTTGTGCCAAAAGCTGTTATTGTAGAATTTGATACTGCTTTTGCTATACCAAAGTCTGTAACTTTTGCTATACCATCTTCTGTTATTATTATATTATGTGGCTTTATATCTCTATGTACAATATTGTTTCTATGAGCAGCCTCTAATGCTGAGGCTATTTGTATTGCAATATTTACACTCCACTTCCAAGGAAGGCTTCCATCTTGATTTATTATTTGTTTTAAAGTTTTTCCTTGAATTAGTTCCATAACTATATAATAAATATTGTCTTCATGTCCTACATCATATACTGATACTATATTTGCATGTGTTAGACCTGCTGCTGATTGTGCTTCTGCATTAAATCTTCTAATAAATTCTGCATCTGTTGTATATTCATCTTTTAATACTTTTACAGCTACATAACGGTTTAATACATGGCATTTTGCTTTATATACTGTTGCCATTCCACCGTTTCCTATTTTCTCTATAATTTCATATCTGTTTCCTATAAATTTACCTACTAAATCCATTTTATTCTCTCCTTTGGTATTTTGGAATTTAATCTTACTTAATTATAATTGCTGTGATATTGTCATATCCCCCATTTTCATTTGCCTTCTCTATTAACCTTTGTGTTGCTATTTTATAATCTTGCTTTATTATATTATATATTTCTTCTTCTTTTATCATGTTTGTTAGCCCATCTGAACATATAAGAATTATATCATCTTTTATAAAACCTTTTACAGTAACATCTGGCTCAACAAATACTGTACAGCCTAAAGCTTTAGTTAGCATGTTTTTCTTTGGATGATTAATCGCTTCTTCTTTTGTTATAGTTCCATCTTTTACTAGTTTTTCTACATAACTATGGTCATTAGTTATCTTTCTGATTATATCATTTCGTATTCTATATATTCTACTGTCTCCCACATGTCCTATATATACCTTATTATTATATATTAAACATACTTCTAAAGTAGTACCCATTCCATCTAATTCTTCATCTTCTTTAGATTTTTCATATACTACCATGTTTGCATATTCCATAGCATTTTTTATTAATTTTTGTATTTCTTCTTTTTCTTTTATGATGTTATCAAAATTACTTTCTATATAGTTTTTGGTTGAAATTGTTGCAAGCCTACTTGCAACTTCTCCACCTTTATAACCACCCATTCCATCTGCTAATATATATAGTTTTAATTCTTCATCTTCGGTTGTTATATAGTAGTAATCTTGGTTCATATCTCTTGCTTTTCCTACATCAGTTTTTGCAAAAGCTTCCATTCGTTCCTCCCTATAAATTCTTTCTACGTAGTTGCCCACAGGCTGCATCTATGTCTGAGCCTAACTCTCTTCTTATTGTTGCTACTATTCCGTGGTCATTTAGGTAGTCTCTAAATTTCATTATGTTTTCATTTGAACTTTTTGTAAATTTTCCGTTTTCTATTTTATTTATTGGTATTAAGTTTACATGGCATAGCATTCCTTTTAACAGTTTTACTAGTTCTTTTGCATCTTCTAAGTTGTCGTTATTATCTTTTGCTAGTGCATATTCAAATGATATTCTTCTGTTTGTTATTTTTATATAATCTTTACATGCCTTAATTAGTTCTTCTATTTTATACCTATTATTTACTGGCATCATGCTACTTCTTTTTTCATCATTTGTTGCATGTAATGAAATTGATAATGTACATTGTATATTTTCTTTAGCTAAGTCGTATATTTTTGGAACTAATCCACTCGTAGATACACTTATATGACGTGCTCCTATGTTTAAACCTTTTGGATTATTTATTATTCTTATTGCTTTTATAACATTATCGTAATTATCTAATGGCTCTCCAATTCCCATAAATACTATATTAGAGATTTTATCTCCTATATCCTGTTCTACCGCTAAAATTTGTTCTACTATTTCTCCAGCTGTTAAACTTCTTACAAATTTTATTCCTGTTGATGCACAGAATTTACAACCCATTTTACAACCTATCTGGCATGAAACACAAATTGTTTTTCCATGGTGGTATTGCATTAATACTGTTTCTATTGCATTTCCATCTAATACGTCAAATAAGTATTTTTTTGTACCATCTGATGATTCTTGCTTTTTTAATATATTGTAATTGCACATAGTGTAATTATCTTTTAGTTTTTCTCTTAAACTTAAAGATAAGTTAGTCATTTCATCAAAGTCTTTTACTTTATCTACATATAACCATTTAAAAATTTGCTCTGCTCTAAATGGCTTTTCCCCTAAGCTTATAAGTTCTTCTTTAAGTTCATCTATATTATAATCTTTAATATTTTTCAATTTATTACCTTCTTAACTATAATTATTGCTTTAAACCTTTATTTCCGTATAATTAGTTTATATCACAAAGTGTTTTTTTTTTCAATAGTTTGTAAAGGAATTTTTAAGTAGAAACACTTACCAATCTTTCTAATCTCCAAATCTATAAACCTTTTCAAAACTGTCTATAAAATTCCCTTTATTTTTTTTAGTTTTTGTGTTATACTTATGCTTATTTATCATAAATTAATATATAGAAGGAAGGGTCTTATGGAACGATTTAAAGAAACTAAGAAAGCAGGGCTTTTAGGAATTTTTGGTAATCTATTTTTGTTAATTATAAAGGGGACTATTGGCTTTTTAACTAATAGTCAAGCAATGATCGCTGATAGCGCTAATAGTGCTGGTGATATTTTCGCTTCTCTCATGACTTTTATTGGCAATAAAATTGCTAGTGAACCAAAAGATGAAAGTCATAATTTTGGTCATGGGAAGGCTGAATATATATTTTCACTTTTTATTAGTGTTTCAATGATAATTGTTGCTATTAAATTAATGTTTGATTCTATTTTTACATTAATTAATCATAATTATATGAGTTTTTCATGGCTACTTGTTATAGTATGTTTTATTACTATTTTAGTTAAACTTAGTTTATTTATATATACAAATAAACTTTGCAGAAAATATAATAATATTTTACTTGAGGCTAATAGTAAAGACCATAAAAACGACTGTATTGTAACTACTTTTACTTTACTTTCTGTACTTGCTACTTTAATTGGTGTGTATTGGCTTGATGGTGTTGTTGGAATTGGAATATCAATTTGGATTGCTATTACTGGTTTTAAAATTTTTATGGAGAGTTATAATGTTTTAATGGATAAATCTTTAGATGAAGATACTAAAGATTTGATTTTGAATATTGTTAGAAACTATGAAAATGTACAAAGTATTGAACATTTCTATACTTCTCCTGTTGGTTATCAATATATGGTTGTTCTTACAATTTGCGTGGATGGAAATATGTCTACATTTGATAGCCACGCTTTAGCTAATAACTTAGAAAAAGAAATTAATAGATTAGATAAAATTTATGATACTACTATTCATGTTGAACCAATTTAATTCATTTTTCGATATTTGTTGACATATTCTGCATATTAAATTATAATTATATTAATAACGTTAGCTAATCTTTTTCAATTGAAAAGGAGGTATGTTTATGAGAAACGTAGAAGATACTTACACAAACATTCCTACTATCTTTGAAATAAAAATACGGGAGCATGGTTGGATACATGATGTGCATTTGCATTTATCAACAGAAGCTGAACCTATACCTGTTGAATGGAAAGGCTATGTAAGATATAAAGATGGACATCGTTCTAGCATTTTTAGGTTACACTATACATTTAAAAATGCTATGTCCAAACAAGAAGCTGTTTTCCATTACTTTATTGAAGGTATTGAACATGTTTGTGAATCTATTGTTTTTGATGTGTATGAGCTTTATGAGTAATAAAAGACTGGGCATTGCCCAGTTTTTTATTATTTTATTATTATTTCTTTGTCATCATTTAATTGTACATTTGCTTTTTTTCCTTTTTTTATTTTTCCATCTAATATTGCTTCTGCAATTTTGTCTTCTAGCATATTTTGTATTGCTCTTTTTAATGGGCGAGCTCCGAAGTTTGTGTCTACTCCATTTTCTAGTATTTTGTCTTTTACTTCTTCACTAATTTCTATTTCTATATTTTGCTCTTTTAAACGTTTTGTAACTTGCGAAAGCATTATATCTATAATTTGTTTTATTTCTTCATTTTGTAATTTGTGGAATACTATTATTTCGTCAATACGGTTTATGAATTCTGGCCTAAATTCTTTCTTGAGTTCTGCTAAAACATCTTTTTTTGTGTTTTCATATTCCTTTTTAAACTCTTCATTTGTATTATTTGTTCCGCCAAATCCTAATGATTTTTTATCTGTTATTAATCTTGCACCTATGTTTGAAGTCATTATAATTACTGTGTTTTTAAAGTTAACTGTTCTTCCATTACTGTCCGTAAGTCTTCCGTCATCTAATATTTGAAGTAGCATATTCATAACATCTGGGTGAGCTTTTTCTATTTCGTCAAATAATATTACTGAATATGGGTTTCTTCTTATTTTTTCTGTTAATTGTCCGCCTTCGTCAAAACCTACATATCCGGGAGGTGAACCAATTAATTTTGAAACACTATGTCCTTCCATATATTCCGACATATCTATTCTTATCATTGAATCTTCTTTTCCAAATAAGCTTTCTGCTAATGCTTTTGAAAGCTCTGTTTTTCCTACACCTGTTGGACCTAAAAATAGGAATGAACCTATTGGTCTGTTTGGGTCCTTTAAACCTACTCTTCCTCTTCTTATTGCTTTGCTTACAGCTTCTACTGCTTCATTTTGACCTATTACCCTTTCATGTAATGTTTTTTCAAGATTTTTAAGTTTCTCATTTTCATCTTGAGTTAGTCTTTTTACAGGTATTCTAGTCCAACTAGCAATTACTTCTGCAATATCTTCTTCTGTAAGTGTAATTATAGCTTTACTATTTTTACTTTCCCACTTTTTCTTTTCTTTTTCTAATTTTTCTTCTAATTCTTTTTTATCATCTCTTAATTTTGCAGCTTTTTCAAAGTCTTGCATGTGAACACTATCTACTTTTTCTTTTTCTATTTTTTCTATTTTTTCTTCTATATTTTTTATT
This sequence comes from uncultured Clostridiaceae bacterium, assembly GCA_949927585.1. GTDB lineage: Bacteria > Bacillota > Clostridia > TANB77 > CAG-508 > UMGS1663. The sequence goes on along the minus strand of CATLFA010000002.1, from coordinate 83,201 downwards.
GACTCTGGTTGTGTATATGCTTTCATTCTAATTTTAGAAGCTGCCTCGTCTATTAAATCTATTGCTTTATCTGGCAAAAACCTATCATTTATATATCTTACTGAAAGTTCTACTGCTGATTTAATTGCTTCTTCAGTAATTTTCACATTATGATGTGCTTCATATTTATCTCTAATACCTTCTAATATTTTTATAGTATCTTCAGCAGTTGGCTCTTGGACATTTACTGGGCTAAATCTTCGTTCTAATGCACTATCTTTTTCAATATATTTTCTATATTCATTTAGTGTAGTTGCTCCTACTACTTTTATTTCTCCTCTTGCTAAAAGTGGTTTTAAAATATTTGCAGCATCTACTGCTCCTTCTGCTGAGCCAGCTCCAACAATAGTATGTATTTCATCAATAAATAAAATAACATCTCCTGCTTTTTTTACTTCATTTAAAACCTTCTTTATTCTATCTTCAAAGTCTCCTCTATATTTAGCTCCTGCAACCATTCCTGATATATCTAAAGTTACTACTCTTTTATCTTTTAGTAATTCTGGTACATCACCTACTACTATTTTTTGAGCTAAACCTTCAACTACTGCTGTTTTACCAACTCCAGGCTCACCTATTAAGCATGGATTATTCTTATTTCTTCTTGAAAGTATTTGTATAACTCTTTCTATTTCATCTTTTCTACCTATTACAGGGTCTAATTTTCCTTCCTCAGCTTTTTTAGTCAAATCTGTTCCATATTGGTTTAAAGTAGTAGTTTGATTATAGCTTCCTTTTTGACTGTAGCTTGAGCTTTTCCCATTGTTTGAAGTTATATCATCTTCATTTAAAACCTTTACAATTTCATTGTATAATTTTTGAGGATCTACATTTAAATCAAGCATTATTCTTACTGCTACACTATCTCCCTCTTTCATAATGCCTATTAATAAATGTTCTGTTCCTATATAATCGTTCCCTTGTTTTTTAGCCTCTCTAAAAGCTGTTTCAATTACTCTTTTAGTTCTAGGTGTAAAACCAATTGCAGTATTAATTTCACTTGCACTATCTTGATTTATACCTATAAGGTTTTCTATTTCTACCATTACTTTTTCTGCTGTAACACCTTGATTTTCTAATACTTTACTTGCAATTCCAGCGCCCTCTTTTACTAAACCATACAAAAGATGCTCTGTACCTATATAATTATGTCCTAGAGTCCCTACTATATTATTTGCAATTTCAATTGCTTTCTCAGCTCTTTTTGTAAATTTATATGTCATTTTTTCTTCCTTTCTGCCAAAAGGGACGGCCTTTTTTGGCAGAAAATTGCCATTAGGGACACTCCTTCTTTTAGCTTACTAATTTTTTAATTAATTTCATTGCATTTTTATGTCAATTGTGTTATAATATATATAACTATTTATTGTCCATTTGGACTTGTCGCCCTTAGTATATTAACTAAGGTGTTCCCAATAGGAGGATTTTATGAGTACTTTTTTATCTTTAATTTATACACCCATAATTATTATTTTGGCTCTTACTTGTGAAATGTCAGTATCTATACCCTTAAGTATAATAGCAGGAGCAATAATAATAGCACAGGCAATTGACAAAAAAAACAAATAAAATCCCTTTATGGGGATTTTTTATTTTTCCCCAGTTTTAATAATTTGCTTTATCACTTTTGCTCTTTCAATATCTCTATCATATGCATTTATTATATTTCCTAATTTCTTTTGTAAGTTTGATGGTTTTGTATATAGTTCTAGCTCTTTTATTTTTTTATCTGTTAATTCTGTCATTATTCCTAAGTCTGTTCCTAACTTAACATCTGAAAGTAGCTTTATGCATTCGTCTGAGCTTATTTTTACTGCATTTGTAAGTGTTCCATATGACCTATATACTTTATCTTCTAGTTCTATTTTTTCTTTTACTAAATATTTTCTTGCTAGACGTTCTTGCTCCATTACTTTCTTAGTTATATTTTCTAAATTATTAATAATTTCATCTTCTGATATTCCTAATGTTTGATTGTTAGAAATTTGATACATATCTCCTTTACTTTCACTTTCTTCTCCATATATTCCTCTAATTGTCATTCCAAAATTGTGAATTATATGTAATATTTTTGATATGTTTCCTGTTAGTTTTAGTGCTGGCAGATGTACCATTACAGATGCCCTAAGTCCACTTCCTACATTTGTTGGACAAGATGTTAGATATCCATATTCTTTATTTGATGAAAAATGTAATAATTTATCTAATTTTTTATCTATTTCTTTTGCTAAATTCATTGTATTTTTAAGTTCCAAACCACTACCGAATACTTGAATTCTTATATGGTCTTCTTCATTTATCATTATGCAAATATTTTCTTCATCATTAATTAATATTGCTGATGTCTCTTCATTTTTGTCAGATATGATTTCTGGACTAATTATATGCTTTTCTACTAATGATAATTTTGTAATGGTATCAATATCTTCTAATTTAAAGTATTTTAGCCCATATCCTATGCTAGGAGTTATATATTTGACTTTTTCTATCAATTCATTTATTCCCTCTTTATTAAGTTTAGATTTAAAAGCCATTCCTTTTATATTTCTTGCTAATCTAATTCTTGTACTAACAACTACATCAGATTCCTTTCCATTATCTAAATACCAATTCATTTTCTCCTCCTTGTATGAAAGTTAGTTTTTGAAAGTTGGGGTTGGACTTTTGGGTAATTTCTTTGAAACTTGATTGCCAAAGGCTACAACCCATATAATCTATTTTCTAACTTTTATTTCTGACTTCTAATTTCTAACTTCTATTCATTTTTTTAATTTCATCTCTTGTTTTTGCTGCGTCTTCATAGCGTTCTTCTTTTATTTCTTGTTTTAACCTTTCTTCTAATTGCGTTTTTCCTTCTTTTTGTTTTTCTATATTGTTTTTACAGTCATCTATGTTTTCAAGATTTTCAGAACTATTATTGCAATTTCCAATTCTTCCAACATGCCTATTAACTCCATGTATGTTTTTTAATATTGGGTCTAATTTTGTTTTAAATACTTCATAACATTCTTCGCATCCAAATTTACCTGTTTGTAAAAATTCATCATATGTCATATTGCATCTATCACAGGTTAATGTTTTTGGCTTTATAATCTCTGGAAAAGTATCTTCATATATATCAAATACATCTCCTAAAAAACTTGAAAAGTTAATTGGCATATTAAATTTCACATCATCAATTCCTAACTTTTCAGAACATTTGTCACATAATGACATTTGCTTTTTTACTCCGTTTATTATTTGTGTATATTTTACATTTGCTTCGTTTTCTCCACAGTTTTCACATTTCATAACTATCTCTCCTTTTTTGGAGTTGGAGGTTGGATTCTTTAGTAAATTCTTCGAAGAATTTACCCTAAACTTCAAGTTTTAACCTCCGACTTCTAATATCTAATTTTTAATCGATTAAGTTTACTAACATATTCTTAAATAGCTTTGCACGTATTTGGTCTCTTATTGGTTGAGGAATTGTTAGTACATTGTCGCTTGTTGCTACTTTTAATAACTTTGCTTGACTCTCATTTATCATGTTATAAGATAAAAAATTACTAATAAATATATCTGCCTCCTGACTTGATAAGTATTCTTCTATACTATTTATTATGTGCATAAAGTAATTGCTTTTTGTTACATTTATTTTTTTTATTCTTATATGCCCGCCGACCTCCACGCTTACTTTCTACATAATAGCCTTGCGATGGTTTAAACCTAGTTGATATTACATAGTTTATTTGCGATGGTACACAATTAAATTGCTGAGCTAAATCATTCCTTTGTATTTCTATATATTCATCCTCTTCTGTAAATAAATCTTTTATAAAATCTTCTATTATATCTGACATTCTCATATTTTATTACCTCTTTTACTTTGACTTTCTTTGACCTATATTTATATTATATACGTTTTATAATTTATGTCAATAGTTTTTATAAATTTTTTTATTATCTTATTTTTATTTCTTATTTTTTGTCATTCTATCCATTTCTTTTGCAGTTTGTTTTTGCTTTTCTAAAGTAGTCCATGCAAAATATGATGAAATGAATTCTCCATATTTTGTCGTATCTTCTATATCTTCATAACTTTTTTTGTCTTCATTCATAAAAAACACCTCATTTTTATTTTACTCTTTTATGATTTTTATATTCATTTCGATTTTATTTTTCATTTTTCAAAAAATTGGTAGTTTATTTTTACTTTTTTTGAACATTCTAATATTAGAAAAACATTTTTTACGTTTTTCAATTATATACATTTAGGAGGTGAAAAAAAATGACAAATTCAAACTCTAAAGTAGTTCCAGAAGCTAGAGAAGCTTTAAACAAATTCAAATATGAAGTTGCTAGCGAAGTTGGTGTTAACTTAAAACAAGGTTATAATGGTGATATAACTTCAAGAGATGCTGGTAAAATAGGTGGTAACATGGTTAGAAAATTAATCGAAACAGCTGAAAGACAAATGGCTGGTAAATAGTTATATTAAAAAATAGTTGAAAAACAGGAATTTATTTTTTGCCTTTCTACATAAAAAGAAAGACAGGAAACAAGTTCCTGTCTTTCTTTATATGATTTTAATCAAATTGTATATATTTCATTATTGAAATTGAATCGCAAATTTTTAATGCCGATTTTCTCAAGTTGTTTCCCGACTTCTTTACCTTCTCCAAATGTTCCATCATATATTTTATAGTACCCTAAGTTTGGATAATAACTAAAGAATATTTTTATTATTTCATTGGCTTCCAGTTTTCCTAAATAACCAGAAATACAACTTGAGTCCATTTTTGTTAAAACAATTCCAATTGTCTTTGTTTTCATTAATTTTCCTCCTTATTAAAAAAAGAAATATTCGTTATTTTATCTTTTTATATTATAATTCAATTTACATAAAAAGTCAATATTTTCTAAAAATTTCCAGTTTATTTTTTTACTATTTGTGCAATATATATAATGAAATCTAAAATTTTCAGGAGGTGAAATAAAATGACAAACTCAAACTCTAAAGTAGTTCCAGAAGCTAGAGAAGCTCTTAACAGATTTAAACACGAAGTTGCTAGCGAAGTTGGTGTAAGTTTAAAAGACGGATACAACGGAAATATCTCTGCAAGAGATGCTGGTAAAATAGGTGGTAACATGGTTAGAAAATTAATACAACAAGCTGAAAGCCAAATGAAATAAGTTTATTAAAATCAAAAAATAAAGCCTTGCTATGCAAGACTTTATTTTTTGGTTTATTATTTTTTTATGCTTCTGGTTCTACTAAACCGAAATTTTTGCTATCTTTTAATCTGTATATTACATTTACTTTTCCTGTTTCTATATTTATAAATGTTAAGAAGTTGTTTTTTGGTTTTCCTTCTAGTTCTAGTTTCGCATCTTCTGGTGCCATTGGTTTTATACTGTAATATATTGTTTTTATTATTTCATCTTCTATTTCATTTTGTGTTTTATCACTATTTAATGTTTCTTTTAATTTTATTGAATCTGACATGTTTTGTTTTTCTTTTTTAGTTTTCATTTTTCTTATTTGTCCTTCTAAAATGTCTATGTCTTTATCTATTGAAGCATATAAATCTCTATGTGCAGTTACTGCTCTTAATGTTTCTCCAGCTGCTGTTACATGTAATTCTGCAACTTGTTCGTTTCCTTCTGTTTTTATTGTTACTAACACATCAATGTCTTCTCCAAAATATTTTTCTAACCTTTCAATTTTTCTTTGGGCATAATCTTTTATAGATTCTGTTGCCTTTAGTTCTTTTCCTGTTATTTTTATGTTCATAAAAATCGCTCCCTTCATTTTGATCTTTTGTTAAAATTACTCTGTTATAATTATATTATAACTTGTTTTGGAAAATTTTTCAAACCTTTTTTATATTTTTTTATAATTTATCTATATTTTTTAGTTTATATTATCATATATAAGTTTCATTTTTCTTCAGCACTAGCTTTATTACTTTCTTCTTGTAAATCTGGATGATACTTTTTTGCTAATATTTTATATGTTTTTTCTATAATTTCTTTTTAGGATTTTTACTTACTTGTAATATTTCATAATAATTATTCATTTGTTACTTCTATTTTTTATAAATAATAACTTTTTACTAATATTAACTTACAATTTATTTATCAATTATAGCATTAATATTCCAAAAAAACATAGTATTTTATAAAAATATATGATATAATACTTTAAAATTAGCATATGGAGTGATTATAATGAAACTTTCATCAGATAGTGAAATTCTTGCAGAAAATAAAATATTAATTTTATATATATTAAATAAAGTCGCAAAATCAATTTCTAATGATTCTCTTTTAAATTTAGTTCTTGCAGTAACGGATATGAATTATTTTTATTTTCAACAATTTTTATTAGATTTATTAGAAAATGGCTATATTATTAGTTATAATACTGATAATTCTGTTTTATATGAAATAACTGATTTTGGAAAGGAAACTTTAGCTCTTACTCAAGATATTATTCCAGGTATTATAAAATTAAGAGTTGATAGTAATTTTAAAGATGAATTAGTTTCATTTGAAGATAAGCATTCAGTTATTGCAGAATATACTCCTAGAAGCGAAGATAACTATACTGTTACTTGTAAAATTGTAGATAATAATGATATTATTTTCGAAGTCAAAACTTTTGCAGGTTCAAGAGAAAAGGCTAAAGATATTGTTGATAATTGGAATAGTAATGCTGATAAAATGTATACAGATATTTTAAATATATTGACTAAAAAGAATATATAATTAAAATACATACCTTATTAAATAATAGTTTAATAAGGTATGTATTTCATTTTTACTTTTATGAATTTTATATTTTGTTTTATCTAATTATTTATATATCTATTTGTTAATTTTTAATTCAACCTGTTTTAAGTCTTTCCAAAATTCTATCTTTTTATTTTCATCTCTTAGAAGTGCAGCTGGATGCCAAGTTGGCATATACATTATGCCTTTTCTTTCTATCCATCTTCCTCTTGTATTTGTTATTCCATATTCTTTACCTAAAATATTTTTTAATGCTGTACTTCCTAACAATACTATTATTTTAGGCTTTACTAATATTACTTGGTTTCTTAAATAATTTAAACATGCAGTTGCTTCATCTTCTTCTGGAACTCTATTTGAAGGTGGTCTACATTTTACTATGTTTGCAATATACACATCTTCTCTATTTATTCCAATACCCTTAAAAGCTTCATTCATAAGTTTTCCTGCTTTTCCTACAAATGGTTCCCCTTGTTTGTCTTCATCTGCACCTGGACCTTCTCCTATAAACATTATATCTGCATTTTTATTTCCTGTACCAAATACTATATTTGTTCTATTTTTGCATAATTTGCATTTTTTACAATCTATAATACTATGTTCTAGTTCTTCCCAATTATCGTACATTTTTTTCTCCTTTTAAATATCAAAAATTATAAGTATACAACATTTACATATTTACTATTCTTCCTTATTATTTTACACAGTTTTCTAATAATTCTATTTTTACTTTTTTAGTTGTATCTATTCTTGCTCTTGTTCCTACTGGTATTACCATTTTTCTATCTGTGTGTCCAAAGTTATTTGATTTTATTATAGGAAAATTGTAATCACCTTCCAAAGTATCTAATAATATTTTTTCTAATGGTATTTCTCCTTCATAATTTCCTACCCATATTCCTTTTATTTTATCAAATACTCCATTTTGTTTCATTCTATATAAAGAATTGCTTACCATTTCTGCATCTGCTTCATATACTAATTCTTCTATAAATAATATTTTATCTTTAAAATCTATATTATATTTTCCTGAAACTAAATTTGTTGTTAAACTTAAATTTCCACCTATTAATTTACCTTCTGAAGTTCCTTCTTTTATACAATAAAATTTATCATCTTCTTCTGCAAGTTTTGTTTCTCCTAATACAAATTTATTTATTATTTGTTTATAACTATACTCTGTTTCCCATGAAGTTAATGCTTTAAATGTAGAACCATTAAATGTTACAAGTCCAGTTTCTTTTGTTATTATATTTAATAATGATGTAGAATCACTAAAACCACATATAATTTTAGGATTTTTCTTTATTGTTTCATAGTCTAAATATTCAAAAGTAGAATTTGAGTTTGCTCCACCTGTTGCACAAAATATCGCTTTTATTTCTGTATTTGCAAACATATAGTTTATATCTTCTGCCTTTTCCTTTGCTGTTGCGCCATATCCCAAAGTGTTTTTAAATACATTTTTCCCAAAAACTACTTCAAATCCTGAACTTTCAATTAATGTTATTGAATTATTTATGTCTTCTAATTTATCTTTTGTAATTGGAGATGATGGCGCTATTATTCCAATTTTGTCCCCTTTTTTTAATCTATATGGTATCATAATATATTCTCCCTATAATAGAAATATTTTTATTTATTTTACTATAGATACACAATTTTTTCAACATTTTAAAAAGAAAGAAATGGAAAGTTTTTGCCACATTCCATTTCCTTCCCAAATATTTTACTTTTCGACTTATTCCATATAAACTATATGAAGTTTCATTCTCCTATAAACAAGTATCTGATTTTGATTCAAGAAGTTATACTTCATTTCATTATAATAATTTCATAGGTATTGTAAATAAACAAGAAAATAAAAAATTTCGCCAAATGTAAATGTGAAAGACTATTTTGTCTCTCACATTTACATTTATTTCTTTAATTCTTCTATAAACATCTTATTAAGCATTTGTGGGTTTGCTTTTCCTTTTGTTTCTTTCATTGCTTGACCTACTAAGAAACCTACTGCTTTGTCTTTTCCAGCTTTGAAGTCTGCTACTGACTGTGGGTTTGCTTGTATTATTTTTTGTACTACTTCTTTTATTGCTCCTTCATCTGATATTTGTATCCAGCCTTTTTCTTTTATTATTTCTTCTGGGTCTTTTGGGTTTTCGAATAATTCTTCTACTACTTTTTTAGCTATTGCACTACTTATTGTTCCTTTTTCTATTAGTGTAATCATTTTGGCTAATTCTTCTGCTGTAAATGGTATTTGGTCTGCTTCTATTTCTTTTTCATTTAATATTCTTGAAATATCTGATAATAGCCAGTTTGCAACTAGTTTATGATTTTTACAAATTGCAGATGCTTTTTCAAACATATTTGATAAGTGTTTTGATGCTGTAAGTAAATTACTATCTTTTTCTGATAAGCCCAATTCACTCATATACCTTGCTTTTCTACTTTCTGGCAACTCTGGTAGATTATTTTTTATATTTTCTATATATTCATCTGATAGTTTTATTGCTACTAGGTCTGGGTCTGGGAAATATCGGTAGTCTTGTGCATCTTCTTTATCTCTCATTGAGAATGTTTTTCCTGATACATCGTCCCATCTTAGTGTTTCTTGTTCTATTTTCCCGCCTTCTTCTATTACATCTATTTGCCTATCTGCTTCATATTCTATTGCTCTTACTATACTTCTAAATGAGCTCATATTTTTCATTTCTGTACGTGTTCCAAACTCGTTTGCTCCCTTTTTCCTTACAGAAACGTTTACGTCTGCTCTAAATGAACCTTCTTGCATTTTACAGTCTGATACTTCTATGTATTCAAATATAGACTTTAATTTTCTTAAGTAATTTTCTGCTTCTTTACTACTACGTATATCTGGCTCTGATACAGTTTCTATTAGTGGTACTCCTGCCCTGTTTAAGTCTACTAAACTTCCTCCACCAAATTCATTATGGTTTAGCTTCCCTGCATCTTCTTCTATATGTATACGTGTTATTCCTATTTTCTTCTTTTCTCCATTTTCGTCTTCTATTTCTACATATCCTTTTTCACAAAGTGGCATATCAAATTGCGATATTTGGTATGACTTTGGAAGGTCTGGGTAGAAGTAGTTTTTCCTATCATTTTTACTGTTTCTTGCTATTTCACAATTTGTAGCAAGACCTGCTTTTACTGCATACTCTACTACTCTTTCGTTAAGTACAGGTAATGCTCCTGGCATTGCCATACATACTGGACAAGTATGTGTATTTGGCTCCCCACCAAATTCAGTTGGGCAACTACAAAATATTTTTGTTTTTGTAGAAAGCTCAGCATGTACTTCAAGTCCTATTACTATTTCATAGTCTTCTCTAGACATCTATTGTTCCTCCTCCACGCGAAGTGTGTACTATTCACTCTTCACTATTCATTATTCACTATTCATCTAAGCCATTTATTTGAAGTGCGGGCAAACACAAGGCCTGCCCCTACATCAAACCTTAGGTTTGTCCTCTTAACTCTCATTATTCACTATTTACCTTTGACAAATTAGTTAGAGTGCGACCCCTACAGTATTTATTATATGTTTTTGAATTCTGGCTTATAATTTTTTCTAAATTTTACAGCTTGCTCAAATGTGTATGCTGCATTTAATAAAGTTTCTTCACTGAATTTTTGACCTATTAGTTGCATTCCTATTGGCATTCCTTCTTTATCTAGTCCGCATGGAATTGATATTCCTGGAAGACCTGCTATATTTACTGATACTGTGCAAATATCTGCTAAATACATTTCTAGTGGGTTCGCCTTTTTTTCACCTATATTAAATGCTGTTGTTGGTGCTGTTGGTGTTAATATAACATCATATTTGCTGAAGGCTTCATCAAATTTTGCTTGTACTAATGTACGTACTTGTTGTGCTTTTTTGTAGTATGCATCATAATATCCTGATGATAATACATAAGTTCCTAGTATTATTCTTCTTTTTACTTCATCTCCAAAAGCTTCAGTTCTTGAATTTTTGTATATATCTTTTAGGTTTTCATAGTTTGGTGTTCTGTAACCATAACGAATCCCATCAAATCTTCCTAAGTTTGAACTTGCTTCTGCACATGCTATAATGTAGTATGTTGCTAAGGCATAGTTTGCAATATCTAATGAAAATTCTTCTACTTCTGCTCCTAGTTCTTTGTATTTTTGTATTGCCTCTTCTAACTTTTGTTTTACTTCTTCACTTATACCTTCTCCATAGAATTCCTTCGGAATTCCTATTTTCATTCCTTTCACATCATTTTTTAGACTTAATGTGTAATCTACTTTTTCTCTATTTTCTGATGTTGAATCTTTTTCGTCATGACCTGTTATTACATTTAAAAGCATAGCACAGTCTTCTACATCTTTTGTTATTGGCCCTATTTGGTCTAGTGATGATGCAAATGCTACTAAACCATAACGTGATACTAAACCATATGTTGGCTTCATTCCAACTACTCCACAAAAAGAAGCTGGTTGACGTATTGAACCACCTGTGTCTGAGCCTAATGCCCAAGGCACCATTCCAGCTGCAACTGCTGCTGCTACTCCCCCTGATGAGCCTCCTGGTACTTTATTTAAGTTCCATGGGTTTTTAGTTACATGGAATGCTGAGTATTCTGTTGAGCCACCCATTGCAAACTCGTCCATGTTTAATTTTCCCAAATTAATCATGTTTTCATTATTTACTTTTTCCATTACTGTTGCATCATATGGTGAAACAAAGTTTTCTAGCATTTTTGAACTACATGTTGTAGCTATTCCTTTTGTACAGATATTATCTTTTATTCCTATTGGAATACCTGCTAAGTCTCCTTTTATTTCGTTTGCTTTTACTTTTTCTTCTATTTCTTGTGCCTTTTTCATGGCATCCTCTTTTAATATTGTTACAAAAGCTCCTATACCCTTTTCTTTTTCTTCTATTCTATCTGCATAGGCCTTTGTTATTTCAGTTATTGTTAATTCTTTGTTTGCTAATTTTTCTTTTAGTTCGTGAACTGTTAATTCTGTAATTTCCATTAAATTTACTCCCTTTCTTTGAGTTTGAATGTTATATTTTGGGCGTAATTCGGTAAATTCTCTTAAGTATTCCTTACCGATTAATTCCCTACAGCTATTGTATTACTTTTGGTATTTTGAACATATTTCTTTCTTTTTCTGGTGCATTTGCTAGTAATGCTTCATTATCTTCAAAATTTATTATTTCATCTTTTCTAAATACATTATAATTTTTATTTGTACCTATTGTCTCTTTTAACCCTTCTACTGGGGCGTTATTTACTATGTTTGCAAAGTTTAGAATATCTTGTAAATGTAGTAAATAAGTATCTATTTCTTCTTCTTTTAAATTTAAGTTTGCAAGTTTTGCTATATGCAAAATTTCTTCTTTACTTACTTTCATACTTTTTTCATCTCCTATTTTTCTTAAAACTATTATTTCTCTAAATAACTTTGTGTTTTATTATATCCTTTTTTTGGTAATATTACAAGTATTTGATTAAAAATTTTGTTATAGTTTTATGTTATTTTCAATGTTTTAATGAAATTTATATCTTCAATTCTATTAATTCCAAAACACTTCTTTCCTAAATCTTTTAGAGAAGCCCCTATATGGTATAGCTTTTTGCTGTCTATTACTATAAATCTATCATGAAATATACTTGTTTTTGCTAATTTTAAAGTTGGATATTGTTTATTAAATTTTTCTATGTCTAATTTGCCTAAATTGCAATTGTTTGATGTTAGTATTACTACTTCTACCTCTTTATCCTTTTTTGATAGCATTTCTAGAATAGTATCATCTATGTAATTATCTATAATTAGTATCTTTTCCTTTGCTTCTTTTATTATTTTAATTATTAAGCTATATGCATCATATATTTGTCCATTATAAAATATTTTTGAAGTTATTGTTTCTTCTTTGTTATTTTGTAGTTCATTAAATACTTCATCAAATTTTTTATCATGTTCTAGTAGTTTATATTCTGCTGTTATTAATCTGTTTAATATATTATTATTATTTATGATAAATTTTCTCATCTCTATAAATGCATTTACAATATTGATATTTACTTTTATTGCTATTTCACTTTTTAATAGACCTGCAAGCATTGTTATTCCATGTTCTGTAAATACATATGGTAAATATTTACTATGTTGCCCTCTACCATCTTTCTTTAAGATCACAAATTGTGATCTTAAAAATCTTAATTCTTCTTCATTCAATCTAAAACAAAATTCCATTGGAAATCTTTCTATGTTTCTTTTTACTGTTTGATTAATATTTCTTGTTTCTGTATGATACAATCTTGCTACATCACTATCTAACATTACTTGTTTTCCCCTCACTTCATAAATCATACTTCTAATCTTCTCTCTATCATATACCTCCAAATCTTCTTCTGTTTTTATTAATTTATTTTCTTCCACAAAAAATACACCTCCGAATAAAATATTTATATTACATTTTTCACTTCATTTTTTGGTGCATCTATTTTTTTATTTTGTTCATATTGTAAAACACTTGTTTTGATTTGTCAATAAAATTAAATTTAAATAATCAAAACTTGAAGTCACAAATTGTGACTTCAAGTTTTGATTCTACAATTTCTTTATTTTCTTTGCAATTTCTTCATTTATTCCCTTCACTTCCATAAGTTCTTCTATACTTGCACTAGTCATTTTTTCTACACTTCCAAATTTCACAAGTAAAGCTTTCTTTTTTGCAGGTCCTATTCCTTTTATTTCGTCTAGGGCTGATTTTGTTACTTCTTTATCTCTTAATTTTTTGTGATACCCTATTGCTGTTTCGTGTACTGTGTCTTGGAATAGTGTAATTAGCTTCATTAGGTTTTCGGATAATTTTATTTCTTTCCTGTCTTCATCTATTAATGCTCTTGTTTGGTGCTTGTCATTTTTTACCATACCAAATACTTTTATTTCATTTAAGTTATCCACTTTGTTTTCATATTCTGTGGATACTGCTTCTATTGCTTCTTTTATCGCTCTTATTTGTGTTATTCCTCCATCTGCAAAAATTACATCTGGTAGTTTTCCGAAGGCTCCATTTTTTTCTTTTATTGAACGCCTTAACCTTCTTGATACTACTTCTTTCATACATGCTACATCATCTTGCCCAAGTACTTCTTTTATTTTAAATATTCGCGATAAGTTTCTTTTTATTTCCCCGTCTTTCATTACACACATTCCTGCTACCATGTTTGTTCCTGAAAGATTTGATATGTCAAAACATTCTATTTTCCTTGGCATTTTTTCTAAATTCAATACTTCTCTTAGTTCTGTTAGCACATCATATTTGTCTTTTGACTTGTTATCTAATGTTATTTTTGCATTGTTTTCTGCCATTTCGACTAGGCGAAGTTTTTCTCCTCTTTGTGGTGTTTTTATTTCTACTTTTCTTCCCGCTTCTTTTGTAAGCCATTCTTCAAAAATGTTTTTTTCTTCTATTTCACTCTTCATCATTATTTTGTTAGGTAGTATTTCTCTTCCTATATAATATTGTTTTACAAAATCTGATAATATTTGCTTATCTTCTTCATCATTTAGCTCTTTGAAGAAATAGTGTTCTCTTCCTATCATTTTGCTATTACGAACAAAGAAAATTTCTACACATACTTCTACTTCATTTCGTGCTAAGCCTATAACATCTATATCATTTTCAGTTATATTTGAAACTTTTTGCTTTTCTCCTATTCTTTCTATTGCAAGCTTTTTGTCCCTTATATATGCTGCTTTTTCAAATTCCATATTTTTTGAAGCCTCTTCCATTTGTTGTTCTAATTCTTTTAAAATACCATTTAAGTTTCCATCTAGAATTGATATTATTTGGTTTATTTGCTCTCTATATTCTTCTTTCGAAATATACCCCATACATGGTGCCATACATTTTTTTATGTGATAATTTAAGCATGGTCTATCTTTATATTTAAAACTTTTACATTGGCGAATTTTAAATTTTTCTTTTATAAAGTCTACCATTTCTTTCGCTGAACCTGCTGATGCATATGGTCCAAAATATTTTGCTCCATCATTTAATATTCTTCTTGTTACATATACATTTGGAAAATCGTCTTTTACATTTATTTTTATATATGGATATGTTTTGTCATCTTTTAGAAGTACATTAAACTTTGGTCTATTCTTTTTTATTAAATTACATTCTAATATAAGTGCTTCTGTTTCGTTATCTACTACTATATATTCAAAATGGTCTATTAGAGCTACCATGTTTTGTATTCTTTGCGTTTTATTTGTTTTTCTAAAATATGACCTAACTCTATTTTTTAAAGAAATTGCCTTTCCTACATATATAATTTTGTCGTCTTTGTCATGCATTATATATACACCTGGCTTATTAGGTAACTTTTTTAGTTCTTCTTCTATATTAAACATTACTTATCCTCTCTTAATTTTTATATTATATATGTTGGAAAGATTTGGTATTGTGGCCAAATCTTTCTGAATTTATTCATTTATCTTAATACACTACTATTATTTAAAATTAATGTACTATATAAAAATAACACCTCTTGGTCTTTAAATTCTATATATTTTTCTATATCTTTAGTTCTTATATATCTAATATCTATTAATGTAATTTTGCTATAACCTTCTGTAAATAGCGGTACTAAACTACTTGCAAATGAATCTCTAAATACTATTAGTTCTTTATTAGTTTTAGAATTTTCATTTGTTATTGTTATTAATGGTGTAGAACCTGATAGATATATATCATATTTGTCATTACTATTTATTTTTTCTAAATCATATATTTTTGTTTCTTTTCCATTTTCATAATGATATACTTTTGCATTTTTTATTGTTTCATTTGTTAATGTATAAATTTCATCTTTTTTTGTTTTTACTGGTAACTGACCTGCATATAACCCATCAAATTCTGTAATTTGTTCTTTTGCAAAGTTGCTTGTTAGCATATTTTTGAAGTTCATTTTTTCACTTATTTTATCTACTACTTTTTGCAAATTTTCTTGTTTCCAGTGAATGTCGGTTATATAATAATCTTCTAGTTCTAAACAGTCAAATATATTAATATATTCTGCGTTTTGTACATTTTTTTGCATTATTTCTTCTAGCTTTTTATAATTCATAGTAATATATTGTTTGCTATCGGTAAAGTAGTTTTTATCTGGTATTATTGAATAATAGCATTTCATATCTTTTAAATAATTTTTTTGTATTTCATTTATTTTATTTGCTACATTTAATACAGATTTTTCATTTAGTGGATATTCTATTTTTATAAGACTATTTTTATACATATATATTTTATTGTTATCCTTTTTTCTAAACAAATTAAGTTCTATGTTTGATTTTAGTTTTCTAAATTCTTCTCTTTTTATTATTTGGTCTGTGGTATATTTTTCGAATTTATTACTAAAACTTCCATCCAATACACTTTTTATAGTTATTTGTGGAAAACTTTCAAGCTTTCTTCTTTCTGTAGTAGAAATCTCTGTATCTTTTTTTAATATATTTGCTAGAAAAAATAAGATTAGTAGCACACTAAATGTAACTGTTACTACTATATTTTTGGTTTTATCTAACATTCTTTTTTCTCCTTGTATAATAAATTTTTATAAATTCAATGTAAAATTTCGTTTTTCCTATAATATGAGAGAAGGGTATATAGCTTAATTTTTATCCTACTAGGTATTCTTACAAATGTTTCCCCTACCCTACAATATTTTTTTAAAACCTAAAATATAAAAATGGATTGTAGGAATTATCTACTAAATATGATGTAACAACTAGCAATAAAGTTACTAGAATAATAGGTTCTATTGTATTAATTATTTTACTAATTTTTGTTTTTTCTTTTAACTTATTTATTATATTTTTTAATAATGGTGTTGCTCCAATTATTGATATTACTATAATTACAAAATAACTTTTTAAATAGTATAAAGTATAACTATTTATAAATGGTTCTTTGTTTACTCCAAATAAACCTGTTATTTGCTTTAATGCTTCTACTATACTATTTGCATTAAATATAATGAAACTAATCATTACTACAAATAAAACATATATATGCCTAATTACTTTTGGCATTTTCTCTAATATATCTTTTAAAAATAGCTTCTCTATAATTAGTAATACCCCAAATAATAGCCCCCATAAAATAAATGTCCAATTGGCTCCATGCCAAAATCCTGTTAAAAACCATACTATAAAAATATTTCTAATTAACTTTATTTTATTTACTCTATTTCCTCCAAGGGGTATATACACATAGTCTCTAAACCATGTCCCTAGTGAAATATGCCACCTTCTCCAAAATTCTGTAATGCTTTTTGATATATATGGGTAGTTGAAATTTTCTAAGAAGTGAAAACCAAATATTTTTCCAAGTCCTATTGCCATATCTGAATAGGCTGAAAAGTCAAAGTATATTTGAATGCTAAATGCTACCCCATAAATCCAATAAAACATTATGCTTTTTTCATTTGTTTGTAAAAAAACTTGGCATAATTCTCCTAGCTGATTTGCAATTAGTACTTTTTTTGAAAGCCCTATAATAAACCTTCTTATTCCTAATGCTATTTTTTGGAAGGTATGCTCTCTTTTTGTTAATTCTTTTTCAACATCTATATATCGTACAATTGGACCTGCTATTAATTGTGGAAATAATGATACATATGTTGCAAGCTTTACAATATTTTTTTGTACTGGAACTTTCTTATTGTATACATCTATAACATAACTTAATATTTGAAATGTATAAAATGAAATTCCTATTGGCAAAGCTAAATTTAGTAGTTTTATTTCTGATTTGAATATATTATTTATATTTGCTATTATAAAGTCTGAATACTTAAATAACCCCAATAGCCCTATGCTTATTATAATAGATGATATTAAAAATACTTTTTTATATTTTGTATATTTATTTATTAAAATACCATGTATATATGCTGACAGTATACTTGCTATCATAATTAGAATATAAATAGGCTCCCCATAAAAATAAAATAATAGGGAGCTTATTAATAGTATAATATTTTTATATTTTGTAGGTGTAACAAAATATATTATTAATACACATGGTAAGAAATAATATAAAAAGTTAATACTTGAAAATAACACTTTTTTCCTCCTAGAATTCTTCTGCTTTTTCTAATTCTTTTCCTACTGTGCCACCTACTGCTTGTTTAAATTCATCGTATACAGGTTTTCCCCATTCTTCACTTGACATTACAAAGAAGATTATATCATTATAGTTAGTAATCCATAATTTTTCTGCTGAAACACATATCCATTTTCTCATATCTATATTGTTATATATTTCTTTTTTCATTTCTTCTATGTTTGCATTTTCTTTTGTTTTTATCATTACTGCTGAATGTGCTTGTGAACTCATAAATGGCTCTGAAACTACAACTGCTTCTACATTACTATTTGATTTTAAACCTGTAGAAGAAGTAAATGCATATTCGTCTGTTATGTCTATTTGACGTGTTTCTATTGCTGGAAGATTTTCTCCAAGTTTTGTGTTAATGTCATTTATTATTTTTTCCATTTCTTCTGCTGTTTGTATTTCTACTGCTGAGTTTTTATTTGGTTTTTCTTCTTTGTTTTTTGAAAGTATAAAAACCACTCCAATAATAATAGCTATAATAACTATAACTGCTACTACTCCAATAATTGATTTTTTCATAATTTTTCTTCCTTTCTTTCGTTTTATTTTACAATTTTATATTATCATAATTACTTTATTTTGTATAGTTCTTTTTATTATTTTTATTTTTTAATTATTGTCATTTATTCCATTTTTTACTTTTTGCATTGAGAAAAGGGAAAGTGCTTTAAGTCTTATTTTATGAAATCCTATTTTAATAACAAAATTAATTAATCATATTTTGATACTATTATGTACTTGCTACAATTTTACCTTTTTACATATTATAAACTATAAGGAGGCTTTATTATGTGTGGAATTGTTGGATATGTAGGTGGTAGGAAATGTCTACCTATTTTATTAAGTGGTCTTAAAAATTTAGAATACAGGGGCTATGATTCAGCTGGTGTTGCTATAATGGAAAAAGGATTAATTGAAATTAGAAAAGAAAGTGGAAGAGTTGCTGCATTAGAAAATTTAATTGATACTTCTTCTTTTTTAGGTACGGTTGGTATTGCACATACTAGATGGGCTACTCATGGAATACCATGTAAAGAAAATGCTCATCCTCATAAAGATAATAGTAATACTTTTGCGGTTGTACATAATGGTATTATTGAAAATTATAAAGAACTTCGTCAACTTTTAGAAGGCTATGGTTACTCTTTTTATTCCCAAACAGATTCTGAGGTTATTCCTAATTTAATTGAATATTATTATTCAAAAAGAGAGAAAACAAAAGAGAATTTCTTAAATGCTGTTTTTAAGGCATGCAAAAATTTTAAAGGTAGTTATGCTATTTTAGTTTTGTGTAAGGATTTTCCTAATATGCAAATTGTAGCAAAGAAAAATAGTCCACTTGTAATAGGTGTGCGGTAATATGGAATATTTTGCCTCTTCTGATATTCCTGCTGTTTTAGAATATACTAAAAACTTTTACTTTTTAGATGATAATGAATTTTCTGTAATTGAAAAAGATAATATAAGCTTTTTCAATAAAAAACTAAATATAATTTATAAAAACTATAAAACTATTGACTTAAATTATTCTAGTAGTACAAAAAATGGATATGACAATTTTATGCTAAAGGAAATATTTGAACAACCTAGAGCAATTATTGATACTATTGATAAATATATTTCATCAGAAAACCAAAGGTCACAGTGGTGTAATTCCCAAGTAGGTATTGATGAAAATAATAACTCTACAATTCTTAATTATCCTTCTATATTTAATAAACAATTTGCCTTTCCAGATTTTGATTTAACAAAAGATGACCTAATTATTATTAGACAAATTTACATTGTAGCCTGTGGAACTGCAATGCATGCTGGCTTAGTTGGTAAGAATATAATAGAGAAATTATGCAAAATACCTACTTATGTAGAAATTGCTTCTGAATTTCGTTATCAAGACCCTATTATTAATGAAAATACTTTATGCATATTTATTAGTCAGTCTGGTGAAACTGCTGATACTATTGCAGCTTTAAAGTTAGCAAAAGGTATGGGTTGTAAAACAATTGCTATTACCAATGTTATAGGTAGTTCTATTACAAGAGAAGCTCATTTTTCTTTTTATACTTATGCAGGCCCTGAAATTTCTGTTGCTTCTACCAAAGCTTATACGTGTCAAATAGCACTTATTTGCTGTTTTGCTATTTATATGGCTCAGATTTTGGAAAGTAGTAATTATAGTATATTAGAAGAATTTAGGAAAGAACTACTTAGTCTGCCTGAAAAAATACATGCAATTTTACAAAATCAAGAAAAAATAAAAGATATTGCTAAACAATGTTATTTACAGAAAGATTTATTTTTCTTAGGTAGAGGAATCGACTATTCTGTCTCTTTAGAAGGCTCTTTAAAGTTAAAGGAGATTTCATATATTCACTCTGAAGCATATGCAGCTGGAGAACTAAAACATGGTCCTATTGCTCTAATTGAAAATGGAGTTTATGTTGTTGGTATTTTAACAGATACTAAATTAACTTTAAAAACGATTAGCAATTTACAAGAGGTTATATCTAGGGGTGCTAAAACGTTTGTA
Source organism: uncultured Clostridiaceae bacterium (assembly GCA_949927585.1). Classification (GTDB taxonomy): domain Bacteria; phylum Bacillota; class Clostridia; order TANB77; family CAG-508; genus UMGS1663. The sequence goes on along the minus strand of CATLFA010000002.1, from coordinate 62,661 downwards.
ATTACTAATCAAAAACTTCCTAATATCAATTTTGACTTTGTTTTTACTATTCCTAAAACTAATGTCTTTTTATCACCTATCCTTTCAGTTATTCCTCTTCAACTATTTTCTTACTATATTGCTAAAGAAAAAGGATTAGATATTGACAAACCTAGAAACCTTGCTAAATCTGTAACTGTAGAATAAAAGAAAGATTTGGAATATCCAAATCTTTCTTTTATCATTTTAATTACAATATACTTTCTATATATCTGTATTTAAAAACTACTCGAATTGCATTTTTTGTCTATTCTATGTAATTTCCATCATATAATTTGTAAAGGCCATCTACAAAAAAAGATGTTAATACTTTCGTCTTATAACTTTCTAATTTTACCATTGCTCTTTCTTTTGTTGGAAACTCTTTTCCTTGTCCATATTCATACCACCGCGACTCTTCTTGTTTATGTCCATATTTCATGTACATATACCTCCTTAAATTTTTTTATAGTGTTATTATAGCATACTATTTATGTAATTTAAAGTATTTAAAAAAACACGCAAATTATTTGATAATATGCGTGTTTTTATCTTTTTATCTTTTATTTATAAATTGGCTTTTTCTTTCTAACGCCTAACCTCTAATCTCTATTTAAACATTAATTATTTCTTTCTCTTCTTTTAAGTCTTCTTTATTCTTCATCCAATCTTTTCCATCGACAATTCTTGCTACTAACATTGATGATGCTGAATCTCCAACTACATTTAGCATAGTTGCTGGTGCATCTATTATTGTAGCAATTATTGTTAGTATTGGCAATGCTGCTACTGGGTAACCCATCATTGTTATTATCAACATTTCTGATATTGTTCCTCCACCTATTGGAACTGCTGTTACTAATAGTGTTGCTAAAAGCGCTATTCCTATAACTCCAAATACTTCTCCCGCTGTAGCTAAGCTTGTTCCAAATAAGCATACTAAGAACATTATTTTAAATACTGAACCTATTATTGAACCATCTTTGTGGAAACTTGTTCCTAGTGGTATTGTTGTTTCAGCAATATCTTCTGGTACACCTATTTTTCTAGTTCCTTCTATGTTTACAGGTATACATGCTGCACTTGAGCATGTTGCTAGTGATGTAAGTGTTGCTGGAATTATATTTTTCCAATATGCTTTTATACCTTTTGTTCCACCTGCTATAAATGCATATATTGTGTACATTATTATATAGAATAATACTGCTACTACAAAATATATTACAAATGTTTTTAGGTATCCAACTGCAATGCTTGAACCAAGCTCACCTATTACTGCTGCAAAGTAACAACCTAAACCTATTGGTGCATAGTACATAATTATTTTTATAATATTGTTTACTATTTCATTTGCAGAATTTAGAAAATTTAAAACTGGCTCTGCTTTTTCCTTTGTCATATTCATTGCTATTCCGAATATTACTGAAAATACTAATAGTGCTATTAAATTATCTCTTGTTAATAGTTTTGAAAAGTCATTTACTGTTAATAAACTAACTGTTCTTTCTGCAATAGAAAGTTCTTCTTCATCTTCTACTGCTCCTTCATCAAAAACTTCTACTATTTTTTCAGAATCTTCAGGATTTACAAGTTTTATAAAATATGTACTAAAAAAACCTACTAGCACTGCTATTACTGATGTAATTACAAATACTAATATTATAGTACCTACAATTTTACCTAAACGTTTAGGTTCTTTCATTTTAGCTACTGATGTAGTTATTGTTAAAAATATTAGTGGAACAATTACGACTAATAAAAGATTTAAAAAGATATCGCCTAATGGCTTTAATACTGTTGCTTTCTCCTTAAAAATAAGTCCTACGGCTGCACCAACAATAATTGAAAGCAATAAAATTATTGTTGATTTGTAATTTGATAAAAATTTTTTCATAATACTACCCCTTTTTATTTTGGTGGTAACTAAAATTATAATCATAACTTTAGAATTCTTTTTGTATTATACATTATATTCTTTATTTTTGCAATAATTCATGGAATTTTTATATGGATATTCTTATATTCATTTTTATTGTTTTTATAAAAAACTAGCAACTTCAAATTTGAAAATTCTAGCCTTTTTATAGTGAATACTTTTAATTTGTCCCTATACTATATATTACAAAAACTTTAAAAATACTAAAAGAATTACTCCGTGGTATTCCTAGTATTCCTGTTGCTATGGCAGTTCCTATATTTAGTCCTATATGAAAATTGAATGTTGCTCCTATCATATTTACTATAAATATTAATATTGCTCCTAATATTGAGTTTCCCACTAATTTAAGTATAATTTTCAGTGGTACTATAAATATTCTACCTATTATAAATAAAAAAAATATACAAGCTAAATAAGTTATAATTGTATTTGCCTCCAACTTTAATCACCTTTCCTTTGCTTAATATTATGATTAATGTTGGACAAATATAACTTACTTTTCTTATACATTCTTTAATTCAATATTTTATAATTATCAAAAGACAGGATTTGACTTGCCCTTTGTATTTTTTATATAGCTTCATTTAATTTTATTTCTATCTGATTTATCATATCTAGTACTATGCCTTGTTCTTTGGCTTGTTTTACCAAATAATTGAATTTCGCTCTACATGCTTTTATTTGGTATGTGTAATAATCAATTAAATCATCTTGCGCATATTCAAAGTTTTTATTTGCTTCTTCTAGCTCTTTTTTTGCTTTCATAATGCTTACCATAAGCTCTATTTCTTTTTCCTTATCATTTTTTTCTATTATTTTACTTTCTTTTATATAATCATTTTCCATAAACAAGCCTCCTAAAATTTCGCTTGTTATTATTATATTCATTGTTTTCCTTTTTATACCAAATTTATAATTAATATTCCTATTGTTTGTATAACAAATAAATTTAGTACATTAGAAGTAAGCAAATTATTTGTAGCTTCTACTACACCTTCTTGTTCTTTATCATTTTTATAATGTTTTTGTGACTCAAAAAATGTAATAAGCTCTGGAATGCTTGTAATAAATCCTAACGCTATTCCTATTATTGCTTCAGGTATTTTAAAAATTTGTGCTAAATTCTCTAATACTATACTTAATTTATCCCCTATAAAATATAAAATAATAGAAGTAGCTATGAGCCCTACCCAATATTTTATAATTACATTTACTTTTCCTTTTACCCACTTCTTTTCTTTCTCTATTTCTTTATATATTTCTTTATCTTGCTTTTTTAAATATAGTTTGTGTACATTTGAGTTTATATAATAAAACAAAACGAATAGTAATATAAAAATTGGTACAAAACTAATACTAAATTCTATTTTACTTATTAGCATAAATATTGGAATTAATATTGTAATTATTACTAAAACTAATTGTACTTTTATAGCTTTATTACTTAACTGTTTTTGATTTTTACTTAAAATTATAGATAAAATATATTGTACTAAATTTATGATATTTGAACTAATAATATTATAAATACTAGTTGCTCCAAGCCCTGCAAAAGCTGCAAACGTTACTGTTAAAAATTCTGGTATAGATGTTGCTACACCTGCTACATTTCCTACTGTTTTAGAAGATAAATTTAAGGCTTCTGCTAACTTTCTTAATAATTTAACTAGTATATATTTAGATATTAATACTATCAAAAGTGAAAGTATAATAAATTTTAATATTTCTATATACATTTTTTTCTCCTTGCTCTCATTTATCCTATTATTTCCTATATATATAATTTAATACAATTTGTTTATACATAAAAAGGTGAAAGAATTAATATTCCTTCACCTTTTTATTTTTATTGCTTTTTTATCTTTTCTAAAAATGAAAAAACTTTTTTCTTCCTGTACTATGTTCCATTCTGTCATTTGGTCAACTACAAAATCACATTTATCTTTGTAAAAACTGTGAGTAGTTGAAAAAATTAAAACTGGAATATGTTTTTTTCTTCGGTGCAACTCTCTTAGTACATCATCACCTTCTCTTTCATCTTCTGTATATTCATTATCATACACTGGAATTCCCATGTCTAAAATAATTCCATCAATATCTTGCTTTTGATAAATAATTCTACAAAGAGCTGAATTCCTTCCCTTTGCAATTTCAACTTCTACTCCCTGTTTTTTGCATTCTTCAATAATACCCATGCATTTTGTTTCTGCGTGGTCATCAACTATCAAAATTTTCATAGTTATTTCCTCCTGCAATTTTATGAATGTTTATATTTTGTAAACATCTTTTCTTTTTATGGTTACATAATATGTGTTTGTCATATAAAATTTATTTTTTCAATATTTTTAGTTGTATTTTTATTGTTTCTGTGTTAAACTATTTATTAATAATAAATGGCTATAATAAAAGAATAGTACTAATTTTAAGTTTTATAAAGAGAGCCTGCGGTTGGTGTAAGTTAGGTTAAAACAAATTAGGAATCTACTTTTATTGCTTTTCACCTAAAAAGTGAAACCGTGTTGTGCTAGGTTATAAGCATTTCAGAGATTAATTTTTGGTTTATAAAAGCCAAAATTAAATTAAGGTGGCACCGCGAAAAATATTCGCCCTTATGCTTTTATTAGGCATAAGGGCTTTTGTTTTTATTATAATGTAGGAACAAAAGTGGCTTCGCCACGCGGGCACACACAAGGCCAAGCCCATACATTTTAAAATAAAAAAATTCCCAAAAGTGACAGATACCCCAAAAGGATAAGTTAGTTGTTTGAGCGTTAGCGAATTACAGATAACTTAAGCAGAGATAACGTCCCCAATGGGAACTAAGGAGGTAAATTATGATTGATATCAAATTTTTAAGAGATAACCCAGATGTTGTTAAGGAAAACATGAAAAACAAATTTCAAGACCATAAACTTGTTTTAGTTGATGAAGTTATTGAATTTGATTCTAAAAATAGGGAAGCTAAATTGAAGGGTGATGAACTTCGCTCTAAACGTAATTCTTTAAGTTCTGAAATTGGTAATTTAATGAGACAAGGTAAGAAAGATGAAGCTGAAGCTATTAAGTTAGAGGTTAAAAAAATTAACGAGGAATTAGTAGAAAATGAAAAATTAGAAGCTGAATATGAGGCTCAAGTTACTGAAAGAATGATGAAAATTCCTAACATTATTCATGAGTCTGTTCCTATTGGAAAAGATGATAGCGAAAATGTTGAAATTAAAAAATATGGTGAGCCTATTGTTCCAGATTATGAAATTCCTTTCCATGGAGAAATTTTAGAAAGTCTTGGTGGAATTGATTTAGATTCTGCTCGTAGAGTTGCTGGAAATGGTTTTTACTATTTAATGGGAGATGTTGCACGCCTTCATTCTGCAGTGCTTACCTATGCTAGAGATTTTATGATTAATAAAGGCTTTACTTATTGTATTCCACCTTATATGATAAGAGCTGATGTTGTAACTGGCGTTATGAGTTTTGAAGAAATGGATGCTATGATGTATAAAATAGAAGGTGAGGATTTATATTTAATTGGTACTTCTGAACATTCTATGATTGGTAAGTTTAAAGGACAACTATTAAATAAAGAAAATATGCCTTATACAATGACTTCTTATTCTCCATGCTTCAGAAAAGAAAAAGGTGCTCATGGTTTAGAAGAACGTGGTATTTATAGAATACATCAATTTGAAAAACAAGAAATGATAGTAGTTTGTGAACCAGAAGATAGCTATAAATGGTATGAAAAAATGTGGAACTATACTGTTGAATTATTTAGAAGTATGGGTGTTCCAGTTCGTACTTTAGAATGTTGTAGTGGAGATTTAGCAGACCTAAAAGCTAAAAGCTGTGATGTTGAAGCTTGGAGTCCAAGACAGAAAAAATACTTTGAAGTTGGAAGTTGTTCTAACTTAACAGATGCACAAGCACGTAGACTTGGAATTCGTATTAAAGGTGAAAAAGGAAACTATTATGCACATACATTAAATAATACAGTAGTTGCTCCACCTAGAATGTTAATTGCTATTTTAGAAAACAATTATCAAGAAGATGGAAGTGTAATAATTCCTGAAGTTTTAAGACCTTATATGGGTGGAACTGAAAAAATAACTGTAAAATAATAACTTATAGTTTTAAAATTAATTTTATATGTATAATTAAAAAGCAAGAATAAAATTTTCTAAGTGGCAAAACCATATAAGAAAATCTAATTCTTTTATAACTGTATTCTTAGGAAAATTACCTACCATGGTTGTAAGTTTCCTAAGAATATGAAAAAGTGAGGAACTTAAATATGGCAAAATTACATTTTAGATATGGTGCAATGAATGCAGGAAAAACAACTATTATGCTTCAAACTGCATATAACTATGAAGAAAGAAATCAAAAAGTATTAATAATAAAACCATCTATAGATACTAAAGGAAATGAGAAAGTTGTATCTCGAATAGGATTAAGTAGAGATGTTGATGCTTTAATCTCACCAGATGATAGTATTTTCGATAGAATTGGAAATTGCTTAGATATCACAAATTGTATTTTAGTCGATGAAGCACAATTTTTAAGTAAAAGCCAAGTTGATGAACTCTATTATATAACTAAACTATATAATATTCCTGTAATTGCGTTTGGCTTAAGAACAGACTTTAAGTCTAATGGCTTTCAAGGAAGTATACGATTACTGGAATTATCAGATGCCTTAGAAGAAATGCCAACTATTTGTAGATGTGGTAAAAAAGCAAGGTTTAATGCTAGAAAAGTAAATGGTGAATTTACAAGTGTTGGTGATAGTGTAGTAATTGATGGTACACAAAATATAGAATATGAATCACTTTGTGGCTCTTGCTATATTAATAAAGTGTTAAAATTAAAGAAAAAATTTTAAGAAAGGAATTTTCATATGTTAATTAAAAACCCTGAATTTAAAATATCTGCTGTATCTCCAGCTCAATACCCTGATGATAATTTACCACAAGTTGTTTTAGTTGGTAAGTCTAATGTTGGTAAGTCTTCTTTTATTAATACTATGGTTAATAGAAAAAAACTTGCTAGAACTAGTAGTGAACCTGGTAAAACTAGACAAATTAATTTTTATAATATGGATAATAAGTTCTATTTTGTTGATTTACCTGGTTATGGTTATAGTAAAATGTCTAAAGTTGAACAAGCTAAAGTCGGCACTTTTATAGAGCAATATTTGAATACTAGTAAAAATATAGCATTAATTGTATTTTTAATTGATATTAGGCATAACCCTTCTGAAAATGATAGGTTAATGTATAGATATATAATTGATAGTGAGAGACCTTGTATTATAATTACAAGTAAAGCTGATAAAATTGCTGTTACTAAGGTAGATGCACAAGTGTGTGAACTACAAGAACAATTAAACCCATTAAAAGATTTAATCTTTATACCTTTTTCTTCTGAGAGAAGAATTTATACTCAAAAGGCTTGGGAGGAGATTGAGAAATATATAAAAAACAAAGAATAGAATACTATTCTTTGTTTTTTATATATTTATTGTAAAATTTTATATCATCACTTGATTTTATGTCGATTATAGTGTATAATATAATTATGAATCATTAATTTAGTAGTATGTATAATTACATTTTACATTACAGGAGGTTTTATACTATGACAAAATTTAATATGAAAGATTATGAAAACTATATGGAGGAGGAAAAAAGACAGGACCGGTTTCAGGAGAAATTAGAAGATAAGCGTATGGAAGAATCCTACGATGCTGATGAAAACTGGCGTGATTGGCAGAGAGAGCAGGAAGAAAAAAGACGACTCGAGGAATTCAACAGATATCCTGAACCCGACGGATACTTTGACGAAGACGACTTCTTTGAGGATTGCTATCATGACAGTGAAGAATCTTACGATGATGATTTCTGTTATATGTTTCCTGACTGTAATATGTGTTCTCTTTATCCATGTCATAATTTCCTTGGAATACAGAGTTCTTCCGAAGATGCTATAGATATCTACGCTGAAAGAGCAGGAAGAAAATCTGTTGTAAGAAATCGGCACCTGAACAAAGTAAAGGTAAGAAAGTCAAAAGCCCAAAAAGTTTTGAACGTTGCTAAACGCGAAATGCGTAAATGTTCCAAACTGATTCGCAAGTTAAACAGAGAATATGATACATTATTTAATAAGTTATTCTCTGACAACTGTTCCAATCCTCAAGACATTGCAAAACAGATGTATGCAATAGAAACTCAGATTAAGCATATTGAAAGCAGTGAGTTTTACTTCAAAAGTATATTGGAAATGTCTGAGTATAAACAGGCTTTATCTGCACCTAAGGCGGTATAAGACTAAAAAAAGAACGAGAGGCTAGTCCTCTTGTTCTTTTTTTTCTATTTTTTTTGTTATCATTTTTAGTGCTTTTGGTCTTTCTAGCATTATTATATGTCCACATCCTAAACATTTTAATTTAAAGTCTACACCTACTCTTATTATCTCCCATAGCTTACTTCCACATGGATGCTGTTTTTTTGTTCTTACTATATCTCCTATATTATATTCCATATTTTTCACCTCTATTTTGGAGGTTAGAAGTTAGAGGTCGGACTTGAAGTAAATTCTTTGAAGTATTTACTCTAAATCTCCAATTTCCAACTTCCAACTTCTTATTTCATTGCTTCTTCAAAACGTTTGAATATTCGTGTCTTTCCTAACACTTCCATTATTTCGTACATGTCTGGTGTATTTGCTTTTGAGGTTAGGGCTACTCTTAATACTGTGCTTATATCTCCTACGTGGCCTGGCCATTTCTCTGGTTCTTTTTTCCATTCTTTTACTTCTCTTGCGAAACCTACTTCTTCGGCTAAGTCTTTTATTTTGTCAAACCATGTTTGTTTATCGTCGTTTTCGTTATAGTATTTTTCCATGTATAATGTTATTATTTTATTTATTAGTTCTTTGTCTGTTACTTTTTGATATTCGTATGTTCTTTCTTTTTTATAGAATTCTTCATCATACATATATTCTATATTTTCTTTTACATCTGACCATTTTGCTATGTCTTTTCTTGGTTTTGCGTTGCCTCTTTCTATTCCAAATACTTTTAGGGCATATTCTTTGTCTTGCAATAGCTTATATAGTTCTTCGTCATATGTTTTTGCCCAATTAGTGGCTTCTTCATATATGCTATCAGCTGTATATTTTGATATTACTGTTTTTGCTATATCTAATATTTTTACTATGTCAAATAGTGCTCCACTTACACTCATTTTATTTAGTTGTAGTTCGAATTCATCTATAGAAGCATCTGAATTTTGTTTTCTCCATAGCTCGAAGTTTGAGTTTGCTATATTTAGCAAGTATTCTGTTACAGCTTCTTTTGGCACACCTATTTGCGTATAGTAACTTACTGCTGCTTCTGGGTCTTTACGTTTGCTTAGCTTACGTTTTCCTCCTTCGTCTTCCTTCATTATTGGTGCTATGTGTGCATATTTTGGTGCTTTAAATTCTAACATTTGGAATAATTGTAAGTGAAGTGGTACTGATGATAGCCATTCATCTCCACGTATTACATGTGTTGTTCCCATTAGGTGGTCATCTACTGCGTGTGCAAAGTGGTATGTTGGTAGTCCATCTGCTTTTATTATTACTATATCTTGGTCATTTTCTGGGAAATCTACATTTCCTTTTATTACATCATGATGTTTTATTTTTCTATCTTCTCTACCTGGAGATTTTAAACGTATAATGTATGGCTCTCCATTTTTTATTTTTTCCACTGCCTCTTCTACTGTTAAGTTTCTATATTTTGCCCATACTCCATAATAACCTGGGCGAATTTTTGCTGCTTCTTGTTTTGCTCTCATTTCATCTAATTCTTCAGCACTTGCAAAACATGGGTATGCCTTACCTTGCTCCAATAAGTGCTTAGCATATGCTTGGTAGATGTCTTTTCTTAATGATTGTTTATATGGTCCATATTCTCCTATTTCCTCTGTTTCATTTATCATACCTTCATCAGGAGTTAAACCAAAATCTCTTAAAGATTCTATTATTCCTGTTACACCATTTTCTACTTCTCTTTTTTGGTCTGTATCTTCTACTCTTAAAAAGAATACCCCACCTGTTTGCTTAGCCATTTTTCTTGCTATTACTACTTGGTATAGTGAACCTAAGTGTACAAAACCTGTTGGGCTTGGTGCAAATCTTGTTACTATTGCTCCTTCTGGTAGGTCTCTTTTTTTATATTTTTCTTCATAATATGAAATTTCCTTTGAATCTGGAAATATTAAATTTGCTAAATCCTTATAATCCATAACTTTCTCCTTCTTTCTTATTCTTGGTAATTATAACAAATTTTTTTATTTTTTACAATAGCAAATTATGTAGAAATTATACAAGTTAACCCCTCAATTATGAGGGGTTAACTTTACTATATACTTTTTATATTAGAAATATCTTTTTAATAATCCTTCAAATCCTTTTCCATGTCTTGCTTCGTCTTTGCACATTTCGTGTACTGTGTCGTGTATTGCATCATATCCTAATTCTTTTGCTCTTGTTGCTAGTTCTTTTTTACCCATACATGCTCCACATTCTGCTTCTGCTCTTAGCATTACATTTTTCTTTGTGTCTGGGTATACTACTTCTCCTAATAATTCTGCAAATTTTGCTGCGTGCTCTGCTTCTTCAAATGCATATCTTTTGAAGGCTTCTGCTATTTCTGGGTATCCTTCTCTATCTGCTTGACGGCTCATTGCTAAGTACATTCCTACTTCTGTGCATTCTCCCATAAAATTTTCTTTTAATCCTTTTACTACTTCTTCATCTAAACCTTGTGCTACTCCTATTACGTGTTCATCTACGTAATTATTTCCTTGTGTTTCTTCTTTTAATACAAATTTTTCTTTTGGTGCTCCACATTGTGGACATTTTTCAGGTAGCTCCTCCCCAAAGTGAATATAACCACATATTTTACATACATATGCTTTCATAATTTTACCTCCTATATTTTATTTTTCAATAATATGATTTTTATTTTTAATCATTTATTGCTTTTTACATTTTTCACATAAACCTGATAACATTATTTCTTGCTTATCAAATTCTGCATTAATTGTGTTTGCTAAATTTTGTAATTCTTTTTTTATCTTTGTGCTTTCTTTCTCTTCTAGCTCTATATCAAAAATTTTATGACAGTTATTACATTCAAAATGTATATGATTTTCTGCATTTCCATCATATCTGTATATTCCATCTTCACACTTTATTTTTCTTATTTGCCCACAAGCACATAGTTCTGATACATTCCTATATATTGTTGCAATTCCTATGTTTGGCATTTGTAATTTTAAGTCTTCATATAACATGTCTACTGTTGGATGGTCTCTTCTCATTTTTAAAGATTCCAAAATTACTTCTCTTTGTTTACTATATTTTTTCATAACTATCACCTTTGTTTTTTGATAATGATTATCATTATTATATTCTTTTTTCATAAATTGTCAAGTACTTTTTAGTTTATTTTTATTATTTATTAAAATTTTCTATGATTAAAAGATACTTATAATATAGGATTTATAGTAAAAAATAAATTCCAATTAGTGACAGATTTCCCAATTGGAAACGTCCCTAATTGGAATGGGAACAAAAAACTACTTGCTCTTTTCTATTCTATATGATAGAATAAAGTCGAAATATAAATGATATTCTATTTTCAAGGAGGATATAGTTATGGAATTAAATAAATGTAGCCGTTGTGGTGCTTTTTATACTACTTCAAACAATGTGTGCCCTAATTGCGTACCTAAGGATAATTGTGACCAATTAAACTTAAAAAACTTTTTAGCTGAGAATGAAATGCCTGCATCGATAGAAGCTTTATCTGCTAATACTGGTATATCTGTTAAGAATTTGAATAGGTATTTGACTAATGATGATATAAATATTTGTTTATAAAAAGGTGGTCTCATTCGAAACCACCTTTTTAATATTAAAATATACCATTATATGGATATTTTTCTACCGATTCTACATTCACTTTCTCTACAATTGTTTTGTTACCTTTGCAATCAATTAGAACTGCCCTAAGAGTCTTTTTTTCTTTGTTGAACCGAAATTTTATTTTTCTGTACATTTCATAAACTGATTTTACCTTACCTTCTTCTGTTTGCGTTGTCACCCTTAAAGTATAAAATTTCTTTTCCCACATAAGTTGTATCCTCCTTTAGTTTAATAATAATTAAATCTAATTTTGTATATTACTTTTATATTTTTATATCAACATAATTCATAATGAAAGTCAAGTATATTCTTTTATTTCTCTTAATTTCCTGTACTCCTATACCTATTTAACCCCCAGTTCCAAATTTTCACTGCTATTATTAAAAATATAATTGCTACTATTGGTGATAAGTACATTAACCCTCCATTTCCCATTTCTAAGTAGTTCAATGTTGGGTAGTATGTTGCAAATACAAATGGGAATATGAAGGTTATTAGTATTCGTATAAATTTGTTGTATATTTCGACTGGATATTGTGCAAATGTATATATTCTAAATACTGACCATATTATTTCGTTTGATTTGTATGTGTAAAATGATGTTACACTAAATGCTATCATTATTGCTCCTATTATAATTGCTCCGTCCCCAATCTACTGTTCTATTATTTTATTATTTCTAATATTGTTTTTTCTTTTTCTACTGCTTCATTTGATATTTTTATAATTCTTTCTAACTCTTCTTTTGCTTTCTCATAATTTTCTTTATTTGTATATAGTGTTGCTAATTTTTCGTTTGTTTTTACGTTATCCCCTACTTTTTTGTTAAGTATTATTCCTGCTGTGTAGTCTATTTTGTCTTCTTTCTTTGTTCTTCCAGCTCCTAGGTAAGAGGCTAGTTTTCCTATTTCTTCTGCGTTTATTTCTTTTATATATCCTTCTTTACTGCTAAATATTTCTATCTCATATTTTGCTTTTGAAAATTTCTCTGTATTTTCTATATATGTTATATCTCCACCTTGATTTTCCACAAGTTCTGCAAATTTGTGGAAAGCTTTACCTGTTTTTATTGTGTCTTTGATTTTATTTTTGTTTTCTTCTATATTTTCTCCCTTACCTGCTAGTTTTATCATATAGGCTCCTAATTCTAATACTACTTCTTCTACATCTTTTGGCATCTGACCTTTTAATGAATTTACTGCTTCTATTATCTCTAGGTTATTTCCTATTGCATATCCTAAAGGTTCATCCATATTTGTTATTACACATATTGTTTCTTTGTTTGCTAACTTTCCTATTTTATTCATTTGTATTGCTAGTTCTTTAGCATCAATTATATTTTTCATAAATGCCCCGCTTCCACATGTTACATCTAATACTATTTTATTTGCTCCTGCTGCTATTTTTTTGCTCATTATACTTGAAGCTATTAGTGGTATGCTACTTGTACATGAAATAGAATCTCTTAAAGCATATATTTTTTTATCGGCTGGTGCTAAATTTCCTGTTTGAGTAATTAAACTTATTCCTATTTTCTTAACATTTTCTTTAAATTCTTCTATTGATAAGTTTATATTATACCCTGGTATTGCTTCTAGTTTATCTGCTGTTCCACCTGTAAAGCCTAAACTTCTTCCTGACATTTTTGCAATATTTACGCCCAAGGCTGCCATTATTGGCATTAATATTAAAGTTATTTTATCTCCTACTCCTCCACTTGAATGTTTATCTACTACTGTTCCTAATTCTGATAAATCTAACACTTCTCCTGAATATGCCATTGCTAAAGTCATATTTGTGATTTCTTCTTCATCCATTCCATTAATATATATTGCCATTATTAGTGCTGCTACTTGGTAATCGGATATTTCACCATTTGTATAGCCTTTTATGAAATATTCTATTTCTTCTTTATTTAATTTTTTATTATCTCTTTTTTTCTCTATTATTTCTAAAATATTCATTTGTTTTACCTCTTTATTTCCCATATTTACAAGCTAACTTTTTTATTTCATTTATAAAGACTTCTCCAGCTTTACAATATATTTTTGAATCATGGCTTGTATTTGTTATAAAATTCATTTTTAATAGTTTCTTACATATTTTTTCTCCATGCATTGTACATGCATCTGCCATTACTTTTTCTATTTTGATATTTCTTTTTATTAGTGTATTAAATAAATTTATTGAGCCTTTTAGTAAAGTTGTTATTACTTTATAGTTGTTTCTATATTTTTTATCAATTGATATAGATGACAGATATATGTAATATGAATTATTATTTCTATATTCTTCTATTTGATTATACTTTAAATCTGCTTCATTCATTTTATTTTCATATATATCATAAAATACTCCCTTTTCTATTGGCAATATATTTATACTTGCTATTACTTCATTATTATCGTTTTTTACTCCTATACAAGTTAAGTTATTTTTTATGTACCATTTTTGTACTTCTTGTGCTGTTGTTATATTTTCGTTTAGGAAGTATGAATGTTCTATATTTTCCATTGTTTCAAAATCCTTTAGGGTAAATTCATATTCTATTTTTAGTTCTTCCATTTTTACTCCTTCTTTTATATTTAATTTAAATTATTTTTAACTTTGCATTAACTGTTATATATATTTTTCTTTATTTTTAATATATCATAATAAATAAAAAAATGAAAGTTCCTTTTTATACTTCCTTCTATATTATATTTTTTATAAGAAACCTATATACTTTGAAGCGTTTAAGTAGCATTTGTATAATACTATTAGACGATTTATAAAGAATAATATTGCTAAATAAAAATAAACCACGAAAAAATTGATTTTCCGTGGTTTATTTATCACATAATAAAAAATGTTTGTACTGATTCAGAGTTCTCAATTTCTTTGATTAATAGCTCATTATTTATTCTCCTATTTAACATAGAAGTTTTCTCTGACATCTTAATACTAAAATCAATCTTTCCAAAAGGAATATAGTATAAAGGCCTCTTTTTCTCTGCTTTTCCTTCTGGATTAATCACAAGTCTTTTAAATTCCACTGTCTCTAATATTTCTACTTTTTGCCCTTTATCATTTACTAACATATATTCATGTGCTACTATCTTCTTATATGGGTCACAGAGCCGATAGAATTTTTCTGCTTCCTTTTTAAAATGTTTTGGTACATTTAAAATTGGATAATATACTTTTATTATATGACTATTTTGACTATTTTCAATATAGTCTACCTCTATTTCCTTTAATTCATATGGTAGTCCTACAAACTGGTTGAATATAGCATTACTTAATTCATTGTCTTTCTGGTAAATTTGTTTCCTTAGCTCTGCTAATTCTTGAAGTCTTTCAAATACATCCATATTCTTTTCCTCCTTTAAATAATTTTATTTAACTCTAGTTGCTAATTATTAATGTAAAAAGGATATCTATTCTCTACTTTCTATACTATAACATATATTTACATAAGTTTCAATGCTTTTGTGTTATTTTTATATATTATGAATATTCCTTTAAAAGTAACTAAACAATAAAATGACTATCTTAATAATTGTATTGTTTACTTATTTTTTCTAACTGATATAATTCTGTTTTTATTTTATCTTGTAAAAATTCATTTAATAATTTACTATTTTTTATCAACTCTTCTTTTTGTGATTTAGTTAAATTTTTCTTTATTGCATATTCCAATTTAGAAGCTAAAGACTTATTTTCTGTTTTCCATGCTATTTCTAATTTTTTAGCTTTATGCGATTTTGTGTACTTTGCACATTTCTCATCTTTAGTAAAATGCTCATTTAGTCTATGTTCTAAGTCTTTTGCTATTCCTGTATAAATTGAGTTATCTTCACATCTTAACATATATATGTAGTACATTTTATCTTTCTCTTTTCTTTTTTTAATGGTGTCCTTTTAGTGAATATTTTTAGTAAAACTTAATCTATGTAATGGGCATAATCCATATTCTTTTATTGCCTCTATGTGTGCTTTTGTTCCATAACCTTTATGTTTTTCAAATCCATACATAGGATATATTTCATCCCATTGACGCATTATTCTATCTCTTGTTACTTTTGCTATTATTGAAGCTGCTGCTATTGAATAGCATTTTGCATCTCCTTTTATTATTGATGTGTATGGTATTCCGAAGCGTATCTATTCCATTTAGTGCATCTACTATTATTCTATCTGGTGTTACACTTAATGCTTTTACCGCTTCTGTTAGACCTTCTTTTGTTGCATTTAGTATGTTTATTCTATCTATTTCTTTTTGGTCTATTATTCCTACTCCCCATGCTATTGCTTCTTGAGTTATTTTTTCATATAGTAATTCTCTTTTTTTCTCTGATACTTTTTTAGAGTCATTTACTCCTTCTATCATTGAATCTTTTGGCATTATTGCTGCTGCAACTACCACTGGCCCTGCTAATGGCCCACGTCCTGCTTCATCTATTCCACATATGTATTCTATTCCTTGTGAATGTAAGTTTTCTTCTATTTGTTTTAATTCTATTAATCTTTGTAATTCTTTTTCTTTCAATTTTTACCTCTATTTCTCTGTATGTTCTAAAATTTCAGTTAATGTATAGTGCATTTCGTTTTTTATTTCAATTCCTTTTGAGTATATTATTTCATAAGTTTTGTAATTTACTATGTAATATTCTCCTTTTAGGTTATCTTGTAATTTTAGTTCGTTTAGTGTTTCTGAATTTATTATATAATATTTATCAAAGTTTTCGTCTTCGGCATTTATTACTTTATTTTCTATTAGGCTTTTTATTTTTTCATCTTCTAAATTTTCTGAAACTTTTAAGCCTTTTAATGGGTTTTCTTCTTTGTTCATTTCGTTTTCTTGTTCAATTACTTTTATCTTTCCTTGAACTAATAACATATCTGTTTTTAGGTTTTCTACTTTCCCTTTTCCGTGTTTCTTTTAATATAAAATTCATACCTAAATATCCTATAACAATTATAATTAATATCCAAATAACAAGTGTTATATGAGTCATTCCTTTTTCTTTTTTCATTTTTCATATTTCCTTTCTTTCTATATTCTTTGGAAAGTCATCCACGTAAGTACATGAGTTTCCTTAGAAAATAGTTATGGAAGAATTAGATTTTCTCAGCGAAGAATGAGCTTAGAAAATTTTATTCTTGCTTTTTATGATATTATTATATATGTATGTTTTTATAAAATCAACAAAATTGTCACACAATTTTCACAATTTTGTTGTAATATATGATAAAATATGTATAAAATAATAAAGATATGTTCGAAAGGAGAAGTAATTTTATGGATGAGAATAAAAATTTTATTGAAGGAGAAAAGATAGAAGAAGTTAATAATACTACTAAACCTAAAGAAACAAGTTCTTTTAGTAGCTCTAATACTAAATCTAATTATAAACCTGTATCTGAATTTACTGTAAAAAGTAAAAAACAAAGTAATAGTGGTTTTGCAAAAACTGTTTTTGCTCCATTTCTTTCTGGAGTGCTAGGAGGCATTTTAGTTATTGGTACTTGCTTTGGAGTTCCTGGTATTAGAAAAGCTATTATTGGAAGTAATGGTAGTTATTCTAATATTAATAGCAATTCTTCTAATACTTACACAGGCATTAATACAGATTTAGTTTCTTTAAAAGAATATTCTGAAACAGGTGTTGGTGTGGCAGCTAAAATACTACCTTCTGTTGTAGGTATTACAGTTGAATTTCCTGTTAATTCTATTTTTAGTAGAGGTACTTCTACTACTACTGGTGAAGGATCAGGAATTATTATATCTGAAGATGGGTATATTTTAACAAATAACCATATTGTAAGTTCTAGTTCTTCATCTTCTTATTATACAGTAGGTGATGCTAGTAAAGTTGTGGTCTACCTATTTAATGATAAAACGCCTTATGATGCAACTATTATAGGAACTGATGAACAAACAGATTTAGCTGTTATTAAAATAGATAAAACTGGTTTAACTGCCGCTGAACTTGGTGATTCTGACAGTGTTCAAGTTGGTGAATTTTCAATGGCTGCGGGTAATCCGCTAGGAATGCAAAGTAGTATCTCTTCTGGAACTATAAGCGCTGTTAATAGAGAAGTTTCAGCAGATGGAAGAACTTATACATTGATTCAAACAGATGCTGCTATAAATGCTGGTAACAGTGGTGGGGCATTAGTTAATAGCAAAGGTCAAGTTATTGGAATTAACACTTTAAAACTTTCAGGAACAGGTATTGAAGGTATGGGGTTTGCTATTCCTATAAATAGTGCAAAACCTATTTATGAACAACTTATAGAGTATAAAAAAGTTAAGAGACCTTATATAGGTATCGGCGGAAGAGATTTATCTGAAGAACTTGCTAAAGCTAATAACTTAGTAGTTGGTATTTATATAACAAGTATAGAAGAATTTTCAGCTGCTGAAAAAGCTGGACTTAAAATTGGAGATGTTATAATAGAAGCCGATGGAACAGCTATTAGAACTATGAATGAATTAAATGAAATTAAGAATAAGCATGCTATTGGTGATAGTATGAAAATTAAGATTAATAGGAATGGTAATGAAAAGGAAATAGAGCTTAAATTACAAGAGCAATAAAAAAAATAGAAACACATCAAAATACCCTAAACATTTTGGTGTGTTCTTATTTTTAATTATTAGTTTTAGTATATTGAATAATAATCTGAATTTTGGCTGTATTGCTATTTTCAGATCGTGTACATTCCTCAGCCATCCATAACATAATTTTTTTATTTGAATACTCATGTGATATGGTAGCATAATTGGTATATATACCTCCCCATCCAAAAGGCAATGTTCTTGTATTATAATACATCCCAGTACATCTAACTTGACTAGCAATTATCTCATCTATGTTACTACATATCTCTTTTTCTGGAATCGATACTCCTTGACTCTTCCCATCATATACTAACCCATATTGTGTAGCATTACCTATATCTAAAAACTTTTCATAAACATTTTTTCCATTTACCCATTTACCTACTATTCTTTCTTCATTAGTTGAATAATCAAATAAATTACTTTCTTCATTTTCTGCAATTTTTATTCCATTTATACTTGCTAATTGCAACTTACCATTTATTTCAAATTCATATGAATAATCATTTAATTTTGTATATATTGAACTTGGATTTTCTCCTACTTCATATTTAGTACTTGCTATTTGACTTTTCTCTGTTACATATGCTATTTCCATATCATCTCTTAATACTTCTGATAATTCCTTTAGAGTTGGCATTTCTTGCCTTTCTGCATATTTATTCATCTGCGCCGTTGTTATTTTCAAATTTATCTTTTCTGTCGCTATTTGTTTATTTGTTAACTCTTTTGCTTCTTTTGCTGTATTAAATATCCCATTATTTCCTACACTTAAGTATATGGCTACACCTGCTAAGATAATTAACACTATTATTGTTATTATTAAAGAAATTAATGTTATTCCATTTATCTTATCACATTTACTATTTTCTTTTAACTTTTCATTTTTCATATATTACCTCCTATTTTTATATTATCCACTATAACATACTTTCACTATTTATGAAAGCAAAAACACATAATTTATTGTAAAATTTTTATTAGGTGATAAAAATGAGTTTTAAACATAGTGAAAGATATAAATTAATTGGGATAAAAATTAGTAAGTATAGAATGAAAAGAGGATTGACCCAAGAACAGTTAGCAAATGATGTAGGCATAAGTTATAGCTATTTAACACAAATTGAAGCTCCTAACGTTGTTAAAAAGATGTCTTTAGAAGTCTTATTTGATATAGCTGATACTTTAAATGTTAATATAAAAGATTTATTATAGACATTCTTAAAAAACAAACCAAAAGGTTTCTAACCTTTTGGTTTATCTTTTTATCCTACTATTTTGTCCCCTAATACTTTTCCTCCTAATATATGAAAATGTATATGCATTACTTCTTGTCCAGAATCTTTTCCGCAGTTTGCTATTACTCTGTAACCTGCTTCTTTGAAACCTTCCTTTTCGGCTATTTTGTTTATAGTAGTATATATTTTTCCAATTAATCTTTCGTCTTCTTCTTTTAAATCTGTTAGCATTGATATATGCTTTTTAGGTATAACTAGTATGTGTATTGGTGCTGCTGGGTTTATGTCGTGAAACGCTAAAATTTCATCATCTTCGTATACCTTATTTGAAGGAATTTCTCCTTTTATTATTTTACAAAAAATACAATCTTCCATTTTATTCCTCCAATATTGCCTTTATACGTCTTACCCCTGCTGAGCTTGCTTCTTCTTTTTTTATTTTGAAGTGACCTAATTCTTTGGTATTTTGTACGTGTGGCCCTCCGCATAGTTCTTTTGATACATTTCCTATACTATATACTGTAACCATATCTGGATATTTTTCTATGAACATACACTCTGCTCCTGAGTCTATTGCTTCTTGTTTGCTCATTTCTTCTACTGTTACTGGTATTTCTTGTTTTATCCATTCGTTTACTAGGTCTTCTACTTTTTGTTTTTCTTCGTCTGTTAGTTTGTGGTCACAGTTGAAGTCGAATCTCATTCTTTCTACTGTTATGTTTGAACCTCTTTGATGTATGTCTTTACTTATTACTTCTTTTAGTGCTGCATTTAGAAGGTGAGTTGCTGTATGGTATTTTGTTTCTACTTCTCCATCTCCTGCTAAACCGCCTTTAAATCTTTGCTCTGAACCTGCTCTACTCTTTTCTTGGTGTTCTTTAAATTTTTGTTCAAAACCAACTTTATCTACTGTTATTCCTTTTTCTTCTGCTAGTTCTACTGTTAGTTCTAGTGGGAAACCATATGTATCATATAATTTGAAGGCTAAGTCTTTATTTAATTTTGGTTCTTGTAAATTAGCTACTATCTTTTCAAATTCTCTTAAACCTTTTTCTAGTGTTCTATTAAACTTCTTTAATTCGTTTGTTAGAACATCTAGTATTACTTCTTTATTTTTTTCTAGTTCATCATAATATTTACCATATTTTTCTATTATCATTAATGCTAAAGTTCTTTCGAAACCACTTTCTAGGTCTATTCCTATTTTTTTAGCGTGGCGTATCATTCTTCTTATTAATCTTCTTAATATATAGCCTTGGTCTGTATTTGATGGCTTTATTCCTGAGTTATCTCCTGAAATAAATACTGCTGTACGTATATGGTCTGCTATTATTCTTATGCTTTTTGCATTTTCAGCATATGTTGTGTTTGACATTTCTTCTATTTTATCTACTATATCTTTCCATATTGATGTTAAGTAGTTATCGTCTACACCTTCTAATATTGCTGCTGTTCTTTCTACTCCCATTCCTGTATCTACGTTTTTATGTGGAAGTTCTGTTACTGTTCCATCCTGGTGTCTTTCATATTGCATAAATACATTATTCCATATCTCTACCCATCTTTCATCTTCTGGGTCGTGTTTTTGTGGAACTGGGTCATTACTTCTCCAATAGAATATTTCTGTATCTGGTCCACATGGCCCTACTTCTCCTGCTATCCAGAAGTTATTGTCTTTATCTAGGTAGCTTATTCTTTCTGATGGAATACCTAAACTTTTCCATACATTTGCAGATTCTTCGTCTCTTGGAACTTCATCATTTCCTTCAAATACTGTTACTGCTAGTTTTTCTACTGGTATGTTTAATACTTTTGTTAAAAATTCAAAACTCCATGTAATAGATTCTTTTTTGAAGTAATCTCCTAAACTCCAGTTTCCTAGCATTTCAAAGAATGTATGGTGTGTTTTGTCTCCTATTGATTCTAAGTCATTTGTTCTTATACATTTTTGATAATCACAAAGACGTGTTCCTAGTGGATGTTTTTGCCCCATTAAATATGGTACTAATGGTTGCATTCCTGCTGTATTAAATAGTACACTTGGGTCATTTTCTGGCACTACTGGTGCTGATGGTATTTGAACATGTCCATTTTCTACAAAAAAATTTATATATAAATCTTTTAAATTTGCTTTTTCCATTTTATTTCCTCCTATTATTTACTATAACATTATTTGAAATTATATTACATATAGGCTTAAAAATCAAGGTTTCTTAATAATTATTTCAAAAGAAAAAAGCCATATGGCTTTTTTCTTTTGAATCTTATATTTGTATTATTATTTTTTTAATTCACTTATGAAATCATATATTACTTTTTGTTCTTTAATATCATTTCTTATAAGTCTTGAAATAACATCTATAAAAGCTTTTGCTATGTTGGGGTGTTTTATTAATTCATTTTCTTCATCTTCTTTTACCACATATACAAAATACCCATTAGAACCTTTTTCTATACACACTGCATCTTCAGCGTATCCCTCTAAACAATACTTGTGCCTAGGCACTCCTTCTTTTGTCAATACTTCTTTTAATACTTTTCTAGCTTTAGCTTCATAAAACTCTTCTTCTAATATTTCAAAGTCTTTATTATCTTTAGCTATTCTGCGAATTGCTTCAACACATGCATCTTGTTCGTTTTTGCATTCTATGCGCTCATATCTTTCCGCTCTTTCAGCATTATATACTACATATACTTTACCTACTTTTTCAATACATGTAGCTCCTTCTTTATACTTTCCAATGCTGTAGTAACTTTCTGGAATACCTATATTTTCAAGAACATTCCGTAAAATATTTGATAATTTGTATTGTTCCATAGTTTTACCTCCTTAATTAAGAATTGGTCTATTATTTAATTTAAAACTTTTTATATTATATATGAAATTATATAATATGTCAACTTGACCTTTTTAATATTGCATTTGACATAACATTTTTTTGTATGTTATAATATATTTATTCTATTGTATAAAGAAGGAGGTTGAATATAATTATGTTTGATACTAAATCTTACCCTGAAAAAAGCTTTACACCTGAGGAGGTACGGGAAATAGAATATTTCTGTAACATGCAACATGCTAAACGAGATATTTTACAAACATGCAAAACTGATGAGTCAACAGCTAAAATATTAATTGATGTATTTTCCTTATGTATTGGTAATGCAGACCATAATAATTTGGAGGAACGACATAAAAAATTGTATGATTGCTTATTTGCTCTTTATTTGGCCAATCGGAAAAAACCTCTAATTGATTCATTGGAGGAAAATTTATCTTCTATAATTAGTTTAACAAAAATATTTCAGGAAACTAAGTCCGATATTCGTAAAATTGACATATCGCTTTATTATGCTATATTAGGCTTCATTGATTTGCTTAAAACTTCTAAGGCAAATTTCATTTACAATCGCATTATTTTAAAATACATTTAAAATGTATCTTAGTCTTAAATATCAAAAAGCAAAGTTTTATAAAGACTTTGCTTTTTGATATTTTCCTATTAATTCTAAATTCTCTATTTTTTCAATTGTGACTTTCTCAATTGTATTTTCTATTTCTCTATATGGTACTTTTACAACCATATAATTAGTAGTATGGCCTTTTATATACTCGCCTTCTTTTTCTTCAAATAGAACTTTTACTTTTTTACCTATATATTTTTCATTATGTCTTTTTTCATTTTCGTCAGATAGTTCTATTAATCTTCTACTTCTTTGTTCTTTTATATTACCATCTATTTGATTTGGCATTACAGCTGCTTTTGTCCCTTTTCTTTGTGAATATTTGAATATATGCATTTTGTAGAAATCTATTTCTTTTAGAAAATTATATGTCTTTTCAAATTCTTCATCTGTTTCTCCTGGGAAACCTACTATTATGTCAGTTGTTAACGCTACATTTGGATACGCTTTTTTTAGAAGCTTAGTGCTTTCTGCAAATTCTTCTGCCTTATATCTTCTATTCATTCTTTTTAGAGTTTCATCACATCCACTTTGAAGTGATAGGTGGAAATGGTCACATATTTTTTCTAGTTTTGTTAATCTTTCTAAAAATTCTTCTGTTATTATTGTTGGTTCTATTGAACCTAAACGTATTCTTTCTATTCCTTCTACTTCATTTACTTTTTCTAGTAAATCAATTAGTTTTATATCTTCTTTAAAGTCTTTTCCATAAGAAGCTACATGTATTCCTGTTATAACTACTTCTTTTATTCCTTCTTTTGCTATCTCTTTTATTTCTTCTATAACACTTTCTACTTTTCTACTTCTCACATGACCTCTTGCATATGGAATTATACAATAACTGCAAAATCTATCACATCCATCTTGAACTTTTATAACAGCTCTTGTTTTTTCAGTATATAGTGTTGTACCAAAGTCTAGAAATTCTTTTTGATACATTACGTCTGTAACTTTAGAATTGTTTATATTCCCAAAAGTGACAGATGTCCCATTTTGAAACGTCCCCAATGGGACATTTTCTATGTAGTCAGCTATTTTGTTTTTCTCGTTAGTTCCATATATTAAGTCTATTTCAGGTATTTTCTCTAACTCTTCCTTCGCTACTTGTGCATAGCAACCACATGCTACTACTAAAGCTTCATTATTTATTTCTTTTACTCTTCTTAGCATTTGCCTTGACTTCCTATCTGCCATATTTGTTACTGTACAAGTGTTTATGATATATATATCTGCCTTTTCTTCAAAATTTACTATTTCATATCCTTTTTTTATAAATTGCTCTATCATTGCATTTGTTTCATATTGATTTACTTTGCAACCTAGTGTGTAAAATGCTACTTTTTTCATTTCTTTCTCTCCTTCTTTATATACTTACCTATTTTAACATAAACTTTTACATTTTTAAAGAGTAAAATTTGATTTTTATGTAAATTTATGTTATAATTAAAATATCAATAAATTTTTTATATGAAAAGGAGATTAAATTATGCGTGACATTAAGAAAATTGTAACTGAAAATGAGAGAAATGCAATATTTACTCTCTTAACTCCTGAAGAGGGCTGTTTGTTTGATGAGTACTTACCATACCTTTGCCACAAATATGAAGAAGAAGAAACTTTGCCTTTAGAATGCGTTATTCCGATTTTGGGTAATCCTCCTGTTATTTCCCATACACATGATATGGATGCAATGCTTGAGGCCGCTGATGATAAGGCTAAGTACGCTGAAAAGGTAAAGGGTATTGAAAACTTTCTTAGGTATGAGTCACAACATGGTCACATTTAAACGAGAGCTTTGCTCTCGTTTTTCTATATTTATAAATATTTTTACATTAAACAAGATTTATTTTATTGGTCAGCAAAAGCGTAAACCTATTCATACAATTTTATATATAACTAATCATATATTTTTTGTTAATCTATTTCTTTTTTTCCAAATTTATGCTATACTTATATTGTGAGTAATTTATATGAGGAGGTTTATTATGTGGTATGTATGGCTTATAATTGCTGGAGTGTGCTTCGTAATTGAAATGGCAACTGTACGGCTTTTTCGTATTTTGGTTTGGTGTGGGTGCACTTATCACTATGTTTTTTAGTTTGTTTTGTCCTGATAATATATTACTTCAAGCTATTGTATTTTTAGTTTCTTCTGTAATATTATTATTTTTAACAAAGCCTCTTGTAGATAGATTTACTAGAAAAGATAAGAAACTTGAAACAAATGCATATTCTATAATTGGTAAAAAAGGGCTTGTAATTCAAGATATTAATAATACATTTGGAGTAGGTCAAATTAAAATTGCTAATGAAGTATGGTCTGCAAAAACTGAAGATGATACTATTATAGAAAAAGGTACAGAAATTAATGTTGTTAGAATAGATGGAGTTAAAGCAGTAGTTGAACCTATTGTTGTTAATTCAAAAATTACAAATTAGTTATTATATAGATGTTAGAGGTTAGAAGTTGGAAGTTAGATATTAGGGCTAATACTTCGTAGAAATTGCCCTATATTCCAACCTTTAACTCTGGCCTCCAACTTCTATTAAATAAATGTCAGGAATCTAAAGAGGTATTTTAACCTCTGACATCTGACTTCTAAAACAAAAAAGGAGGATATTTTAATGGAAGGATTTATAGTTTTAATTGTTTTACTTGCTATTATACTTTTAATTGCATTTAAAACAATCAAGGTTGTTAAACAATCTGAAGTTTATATTATTGAAAGACTTGGTAAATTTCATAAAATAGCTGATGCTGGTCTTACAATAATTATTCCATTTATTGACCATGTTCGTAGTGTTGTAAGTTTAAAACAACAAACTATGGATATACCACCACAAGGTGTTATTACTAAAGATAATGTTACTATTACAATAGATACTGTAGTTTTCTATAAAATTACAGATCCTGCAAAGGCAGTTTATGAAATTCAAAGTTTAAAGAAAGGTATTGAATACCTAGCTATTACTACAATTCGTGATATTGTTGGTAAAATGGATTTAGATGAAACTTTCAGTTCAAGAGATGCTATTAATGATAAATTAAGAGTAATACTTGATGAAGCTACTGATCAATGGGGATGTAAAATTGATAGGGTTGAAATAAAAGACATTACTCCACCTGCTGATATTAGAGACGCAATGGAAAAGCAAATGAATGCTGAAAGAAATAAAAGAGCTTTAATACTTCAAGCTGAAGGTGAAAGACAATCTGCAATTACACTTGCTGAAGGTAAAAAAGAAGCTGCTATATTAGAAGCAGAAGCTGATAAAGAAGCTAAAATAAGAAGAGCTACTGGTGAGGCAGAAGCTATTAAGAAGGTTGCTGAAGCTAAAGCAGAAGAAATACATATGGTATATGATGCAATGATGAAAGCAAACCCTAACGATAAGTTAGTACAATTAAAATCTTTAGAAGCATTAAAAGAAGTAGCAAATGGTGATGCTAATAAAGTATTTATTCCATTTGACGCAACAAGTGCCTTAGGTAGTTTAGGTGCTATTACTGAAGTAGTTAAAGATGGCAAAAAATCTAAAAAAGAATAGTCATATAAATATAAAAATAAAATTAAGAATTGCAAAGCAATTCTTAATTTTATTTTAGTTCATATAATCTCTTAATTTTTTAGAACGTGATGGATGTCTTAATTTTCTTAGGGCTTTTGCTTCTATTTGTCTTATTCTTTCACGTGTTACCATGAATTCTCTTCCTACTTCTTCTAGTGTACGTGCTTTTCCATCTTCTAATCCAAACCTTAATTTTAGTACTTTTGCCTCTCTTTGTGTTAATGTTCCCATTACTTCTTCTAATTGTTCTTTTAAAAGTGTATATGCTGCTGAGTCTTGTGGTGCTGGGCTGTCATCATCTTGAATAAAATCTCCTAAATGACTATCATCTTCTTCTCCTATTGGTGTTTCTAATGATACTGGGTCTTGTGCTATTTTTTGTATTTCTGCTACTTTTTCTACTGATATTTCCATTTCTTTTGCTATTTCTTCTTGGCTTGGCTCTCTTCCTAATTGTTGTAATAAATGTCTTGATGTACGAATTAATTTGTTTATTGTTTCTACCATGTGCACTGGAATTCTTATTGTTCTTGCTTGGTCTGCAATTGCTCTTGTTATTGCTTGACGTATCCACCAAGTAGCATAAGTACTAAATTTGAAACCTTTTGTATAATCAAATTTTTCTACTGCTTTTATTAATCCCATATTTCCTTCTTGAATTAAGTCTAAGAACAACATTCCTCTACCTACATATTTTTTTGCTATACTTACAACAAGCCTTAAGTTAGATTCTGCAAGTTTTTGTTTTGCATATTCATCTCCATCTAATACTTTTTGTGCAAGATCTAATTCTTCTTCATAACTAAGTAATGGTATTTTTCCTATTTCTCTTAAATACATTCTTACTGGGTCATCTACATTTACTCCATCTATTCCTGCTGTTAAGTCAATTTCTTCTAGCTTTATATCTTCTACTTCTTTAAGGTCTTCTATGTCTGGTTCGTCTAGTTCTTCTTGTAATAGGTCTACTCCTATTTCTTCAAATGCATCAAAAATTTTATCTAATTGTTCAGGGTTTGTGTCTTCTAATTCATTTGCAAGTTCCCCTATTGTAATTTCCCCATCATTTAATTTCGCTTTTTCTACTATTTTATTTACAGTTTCTTCTATTTTTTCTTCTTTTTTATCTATTCCTTTTTCTACAATTTGTTTCTTTGTAGTTTTATTATTTGCTTTTTCTTCAATTATTCCTTCTGAACTTTCAGATTTCTTCACAAATAACCCCTCCTATTTCATTTTTGCAAGCTTAATTATTATTTCATTTAACATCATTTCTAATTGCTCGCTTTCTTCTTTACTTAAGTCGTTTCTTTCTAGCTGTTTTATTACTTCATTTCTTTGATCTATTAAGTTTTGCTTTGCATATATATTTATTAAGTCTGTTATACATTTATTAAGTTCTGTTATTTCAAAATCATATGCTAGAATCCAAGAAATATAATTAATTGTTTGTTCATCTTCAAACCAATCTAAAACATTGTTAATATTACTGTTTCCTTTTTCTAGTTCTTCATACAATTTTTTTACAATATTCTTATTTTTTTCATTTTTAAAGTCATTAATATTTATGTTTCTCCTTATTATTTCATAACTTTCATTTGGATAATTAATTAATAAATATATTGCTAATTTTTCTCTTTTATCTATTTGCTCATTAATAATATTTTGTGTTTTTACTTCTATTCTTGGCTTAGACTTTTCTAGTAGTTTACTTGCTGGTTTATTAGCTTTCTCTAGTTTATTTATTTCTGCATAAATTGCTTCTTTAGATACTTTATATTCTTTTGCTATTTTGTCTGCATAAACTTCTTTTTCTATGTTATTATCTATTTTCGATAGCACATTTGCAATTTCTTTTAAAAATTTTATTTTGTCATTTGGTTGTTCTAAATTCAAATTGCTTTTTAGAACTTTTACTTTATATTCAACCAATGAAATTGCATTATCTACTTGTTTCAAAAATCTTTCTGGGCCATATTTTACTACAAACTCATCTGGATCCTTTGCCCCTTCTATTTGTAAAATTCTAATATCACATCCCATGTTTTGAAGTATTTCTAAACCTCTCATTGTTGCAGCTTGTCCAGCTCCATCTGAGTCATATCCAATAACAACTTGTTCACTATTGTTTCTAAGTAAATGTCCCTGTGCATCTGTCATCGCAGTTCCAAGTGACGCAACTACATTGTGTATTCCCCTTTGATGAAGTGAAATTGCATCCATATAGCCCTCTACAATAATAATTTTTTTCATTTTGTTTTCGTATTTTTTTGCAACATTTAGACCAAATAAATGCCTTCCTTTACTATATACAATATTCTCTGGTGAATTTATATATTTAGGCTTACTATCATCTAGCACTCTTCCTCCAAAGGCTATTACTCTATTTCTAACATCTTGAATTGGAAACATTAGCCTTCCTCGAAAACGGTCTATAAATTTTCCTTCTTTAGTTTTGTTAACTAAGCTTGATGCTAGTATTTCTTCTTCTGTGAAACCTTTTTCTTTAAGCATATTATATAGTTCATTATAACTATTATTTGAATAACCTATCATGAAATTTCTTAATGTTGTGTTATCCATTTTTCTTTTTTTTACGTACTCTTGTGCTGGTTTTGCATTTGTTTTATACAAATTTTCATGGTAAAATTCTGCTGCATACTTATTTATTTCATATACTTTCGATTTTAGCTGTATTAGTTCATTTTCTGTATCTGACTCTAATGTTGGAAGCTCTACTCCAGCTTTTTCAGCAAGTGTTTCTAATGCTTCTCTAAAACTTATATTTTCAATTTTGCTTACAAAATGAAATACATTTCCTCCAACACCACAACCAAAACAATGAAATATTTGTTTATCTGGTGACACAGAAAAAGAAGGTGATTTTTCTTTATGGAATGGACACAAACCAAAAAAGTTTCTACCACTTCTTTTTAATACTACATATTGTGATATTACATCTACTATGTCATTTCTATTTCTGATTTCATCTATTAACTCATCACTATATCGCATTAACCTTATCTACCTTTCTATTCCATATTTATATTATTCGACACAATATACATAAATCCTTCTTAATTAGTCAAAGCAATTTGGCATTTTCCTCTATAAATATAAAAAACTGAAACAATTTTATATTGTTCCAGTTTTTTATATTTATTCATCTTTTACAAATGTTCCTGTGGAGATATTTCCTATTGTAGTACAACCTGTTCCTCCTGCACCTCCTCCTCGTTCATTACTATTTTTTGATTGTCCTCCTGCACCTCCTGTTACTGATATTACTCCTTTTAGCATTGAACTTTTATAAAATATATTTATACTTCCACCTCCAGAGCCTCCACCGCTAGATTCGTATCCATAGATAGTGGAACTTCCATTTGATGAAATTACTGCATTGTTTTTAATTGTATTTGCACATATTATAAGAAGCCCTCCTGTACCTGTTTGTCCACCATTTCTTCCTGGATTACCTGCTCCTCCTACATAACCACTTCCGCCATATCCTCCTGCTGAACTTCCTGAGCTACCACGTGTCAAACCGTTACCTGACCCCCCTCCAGAGCCACCAGAATATGATGTTCCTGCTCCACCATTTCCTGATACAGCAGTTACATTAAAATAGGCATTATATAAACCTCCAGAGCCACCTCCGCCAGTTTTTCTATCTGTCGCTATACTTGGACTTTTGCCACGAAAGCGAATTCCTCCATATTTAGATATTCCACTTGCTCCAGTAACACCTACTGCTGGTATATATTCATAAGTATTATCTTCGTTTTTATATAAGTATACATCTTCTCCTTCTTGGTTTACTGTCCCTTTTGCTGTCATTGTTATTGTTCCATTATTGGTTAGTGTTCCTGCACAATATATAAACATTCCTTTTTTGGTGCAAAGGTATGTTGCTCCATTTATACTTTCATTTGTTCCTGTTGGTGTTATTGTTATTCCTTCACTTATTGTTAAATTCTTATTATATTTTAGTATTAACATTCTCTTTTCTGAGTTTGCTTTTCCCATTCCTATATATGCCGTATTTCCTACTAATGTATAATTTTGCCCTATATAGTTTGCGTCTTCATTATAATTATATAGTTCTACTGGGTATTCTAGTGTTTCTGTTTTTGTTTCTAGCACTCCTTGCTCATTTTGCTCTTGTACTGTTCCTGTTACTTTAAATATATAATTTCCTGATTCTAAATTATTATTTTCTACACATGCTAATATACTTTCTCCTTCTATTACTGTATCTTCCTGTTTATATGTTATACTATTTGGTATTATATATTTTATTAGTACTATTATTTCATTTCCTATGTTATCTATTTGCCTTAAACTTACTTTTACTTCTCTACTTTCATTTCCTAAGGCTTCTAATATTTGATAATCATCTAATCTTATTGTATTTGTATAATTAACCCAGTTTGATGTATCCCCTATCTTATATTGCTTTGTTGAACTTCCCTCTTTATAATTTACTGTTAATACTTTTTGTGTTTCTGTTTCTTTTGTAATACTATGATTTATCATATCTAAATAAAATTGATCATTTATTTTTATTGTTTTTTCTATTTCTTCTCCTAAAGTATTTACTAGCTTGAATGTTAAACTTTCTTTTCCTGTTATATCTGTATTGTAGTCAAATGCTACTTTTGTTTTTCCATTACAATATAACTCCATTTCATTGTTTGGATATATTATTTTTTCTATTCCATTTTCTGTATCTTCTGCTACTAATAGCATTGCTGTTTGTCCGTTTACATGTTTATATACTTCATAGCTTATCTCTTTTTTTATTTCTTCCTTATTAATATTTTCTATAATTGTATTTATCACTCCTGTTTGATTTAATACTAATAATGTTATTGCTATTATAAACAATAATATTACTAGTGTTATTAAAATTATTTTCTTCTTATTTTTTATAATCATATTTTTTCTCCTTAGTTTTATGTCTATTTGTTGATAATCTTATAGTGATATTTTACCAATAAGTTATTTTTTAGTCAATAAATTTATAAAAACCTGCAAAAATTTTAAGGGCTAAATTTGGTAAATTCTCTTAGGCATTCCTTACCAATTTAGCCCCTACATCAAACCTCAGGTTTGTACTCTTTATTATTCATTTAAATAAATTCCTCAAATAACACACGAGCGATTCTATTCCCTACAAATTAAAGTTTATTTTTATATAATATCATAAAAGACGACTTTTTAGGTCGTCTTCTTTATTATGTGCTTATTTTATAAGTTTGTTGTTCCATCAAATGGAATAAATTTCTTAACTATATCTTTTCCAATTTCAGTTTCTTGGATTGGTGATTTAAATTCTTGGAATGACATTGTTATTTTATTTTCTACTAAATTCTCAACGTCTTCTTGTGAAGCATGTTCTGCTAAAACTAGCTCACTTACTAATATTTGTTTAGCATTATTAAGCATCTTCTTTTCACCTGTAGATAAACCTTTTTCTTTTTGTTTAAAAGCAAGGTTTCTTACTACATCTGCTACTTCGTAAATGTCTCCACTTTTCATTTTTTCCATATTATCTCTATACCTTTTATTCCAGTTATTAGACATTTCTGTTTCGTTTTCTTCTAAAATTTCTAATACTTTTCCTGCATTTTCTTTACTAATTATATTTCTAACACCAATTTCTTCTGCTTTTGCAGTTGGTACCATTACTTTTACTTCTCCTGGCATTTTTATTATATAATAAGCTTGTGTTTCACCTAATATATTTTTTTCTTCTATTGCATCTATTGTACCTGCACCATGCATTGGATATACTATTTTATCACCTACACTAAACATGTAAGACACTCCTTTCACTGCTAAATTTTATATTAGTTAAGTTAAGAAAGGTTTTGATTCTCTTTTTCAACTACCGATTATATTATACTACAAATTCTGGTAAAAGTCAAAGCATTTTCCAATATTTTTTCAAAAAATTTTATGGTAATTTTTCATATTAGAAAAAGGCTACTATGCTTATTTGCGTATAATTTTTTCAAGTTTACACTTTAATTATTTTTTAATTTTCTTTAGCCCATATTACAAGTCTTGTTGAGCTATCTGAAGTACATGTTGACAATGATATTTCTCTTTTTCCTTCTGTATTTCTTGTTGCATAGCTAAAATCTGAATCTGTTGTTGTATATTTGTTATATATTACATATTCTACTTTATTTCCAGTCTCATCAGTAATATATATTTTATCTCCATTTTGTAGCTTTTTGTTATTTCCAAAAAAGCCCCCATTTCTATAATTGTGTCCAACTATTACTGTATTGCCTTCTTTATTAAGTCCTGCTCCATAAAGCATTACTATTGCAACATCCATAGCTGCTGGTTCTGATGAATTTACAATAGGATATTTTACTTTAGTTTTTGGAATCTGTATACTACCTATTACATCATATCCTTTATGTTTAATTTTTGAAGATGTTTTATTACCTGAATTGATTGTATTTTGTTGTTTTCCTTCTGTTTGTGTTACATTAATATTCTCATCATCGATTGCAACTGTAATAACGCTATTTTCAAATTCATCGACTATTTGTGATGCTTCCTTTGTAAGTATGTAATTTGAAATGTATTTATATACTAAAAATACAAGCAACACAATTGTTATTATTAATACTATTGCTAATAGTATTGAAAAAATTTTTCTTCCTTTTTTCATCTGCATAATCCTTTCGATATATCTACAATATATTTTTAATAATAGTATTTATAATTTGTAGAGTACCTTATTTGTCTGTATGTATTTATTCATAAAGTAACTTATTTATTTTTTTAATCTACTCTTGCACATATTATTAATCTGCTTTTAGTATCATCTGTGCATGTAACTAAAGTTATTTCCTTTTTATCTTGAGTTTCTCTTTCCATGTATTCTGAGTCTTCTGGGGTTGTTGTGTAAATATTATATATTGTATAAGTTAGTTTTGTTCCTGTTTCATCTGTAATATATATTTTGTCACCATTACTTAAGTTTTTATTATTTGAAAAAAATGTTCCATTTCTATAATTATGTCCAATTATTATTGTATTTCCTACTTTATTTAGGCCAGGTCCGCCATTTACTGCAACAGATACTTCTATCGCTTTTTTACTTGCGTCTTTTAATACTGGATATTCTAAATTTATTTTTGGTATTTGTATTGTTCCTACAACTGGAAAACCTTTATACATTTTGGTACCACTATTTTCTCCATTATTTTCTGTATTTGTAATTATATTTTCTACTTGAATATTTAAAGTTACATTTTCGGTTGTATTTGTTTGTGTTGTATTAGTATCTTTATTTTGTACTTCTCCTTCAAATCTATCTACTGCATTTGATGCTTCGTCTCTTATTGTAGAATTTTTTATATAATCAACTGTAAAAAATATAATAACTCCTATTATTATTATTATTCCTATTATTAATCCAATTGTTAAGCTTTTACCATATTTACCTTCGAACATTGTATTTCCTCCTTCGAATTTACCTCTAATTTAATTATAACACAAAAAATCTCCTTTTTCTACTAAAAAAGAGATTTTTATGTTTAATTAATTAAAGCTCCTATCATGCCTGCGTCATTTTGTGTTTTTGCTAATAGTATTCTTGGTTTAACACCATTATAATTTTTTAAATTCATTTTTTCTAATAACTTTGTATATAGAATTTTTTCATAATAAACAAAACTTCCACCTATACATATTGCCTCTGGCCCTAATATATTTATTATATTTGAAATTCCTATAATTAAGTTTTCTATATATTCATCTATATATTTACTTATTTCTCTATCTTTTTCATTAACTCTATTTAGCAAAATTTCCAATATATCCTCTGATGATATATTACTGTCTAAGTTTAATAAATTTATTATCCCACTTTTAAATGCTTTCATTGATGCATACTTTTCAAAGCAGCCTTTATTTCCACATTTGCATTCTATTCCATTTTTTTGAATTATCATATGTCCATATTCTGAGCCCCACTCCTTTGTATATTCTAGCATTCTTCCATTTATGAATGTAGCTCCTCCTATTCCTGTACCTAAACATAAAAACACACAATCATCATAATCTTTCAAATTTCCTATTTTCTTTTCAACTAATGCTGCACATTTTGCATCATTTCTTACTACTACTTCTACTCCATAATGTTCTGATAATATTTGAACTAAGCTAAATTCTTTTATTCCTAAATTATACATATCATATATGATATTATTCTTTATTTTTCCAGGAGCTGATATTCCTATTTTTGATATTACACAGCTTGGTGCTCCAATATCTTTTAAAACTTGAGTTATTAATTTTTTTATATTATCTACTATATATTGTTTTATATCGAATATATTTTCACTACTTTCTATATTTTTTTCTCGTTTTGCTACTACTAAATTCCTTTTGCTTATTACTGCTACTGCTATATGACTTCCTCCCAAATCTATTCCAATTTGCATACTTTTACCTCCTCTATTTAAGCTATCCCTTTAAAGAGCAGGCAATTTGCTCTGCATAACTTATTGCTAACTTGCTACTCTCTCTTGAAAAGCTAAGAAAATAATCATCCCTATACTTTTAAGTCGATTTCTCATATACACCAAAATAAATAGTGAATGTGAATAATTTTCTTATTGCCCAAATTATTCATTATTCACTATTTATTCTCTTCTATTTACTGTTTTATTTGCCAAAGCAAAATCTTAAAGTCCTGCTGCTGAAAACATGAAATTACCCATATATACTTCTAGTATTGGTACAAGTACTACTAGTACAAAGAATATCAGCACTATTCCTACTATTGAGTATACTAACTGTGGCATTACCTTCATTATTTTGTCTAGTATATTGTCTATATCTATTTCCATATATTGGACTAATTTTTCCATCATTTCTGGTAGGTCTGTTTGCATACCTATTTTTAACATTTCTATTATCATTGATGAGCATAATCCTGATTTTTCAAATGGTTCTATCCAAGATTGCCCTATCAAAATGTTATTAATTGATGTTTCTACCATTGATAAAAATACATAATTGTTCACAACATTTTTACTAATATCTAAAGAATCTTGTATTCTCATTCCATTATTTAAGTTTAATAACATTGCTTTTAAAAATCTTGAAAAATCTAAACTAAATATTAGTTTTCCAAATATAGGCATTGTATATTTGAAATAGTGGAAGTTATATTTTCCTTTAGGTGTATTTATATAAAATATTATTGCTGCTACTGCTGCTACTAGTATTGTTACTGGTATATACCAATGTAGCATAAAGCCTTGTATAAAGTTAAAGAACCATATTGTTATTGGATTGATTTTATCTGTACTTCCTACTTGCTCATAAATTCCTTGTATTGAAGGAACTGCAACTAGTGTACCTACTACTAGTGCAAAAAGCAAAAATATAAATTGTGCTATATTTGGTACTAATATTTTCTTTACTTTTTTTGTTATATCTGTCGAATCATCTAAATATTTTACTGCTTGCTGAAGTGAATTTTCAAGTGACCCTGAAAGTTCTCCAACTTTAATCATATTTATATATATATATGGAAATACATTTGAATAATATTCCATAGTTGTATACATATAGTCTCCTGCTTGAACTCCTGCCAAAATATCTTCTAGTATTCCTTTAAATGAAAGGTTTTCCGTGCTTTGTATTATTGTACTTAAAGCATGTATATTATTGAAGTTTGCTTTTTTTAATAAGTAAAAATTTTGTGTAAATATAACTAAGTCTCTTGGTGTAATTTTTTCTGTTGCCGCTAATGCTAAGTTTATCTTTTCTATTGTTGATATCTGTTTTGATTGATTTCTATTGAAAATGTTAGTAGTATTTGCTGTTTTCATTATATCTTCTATATTAGTAACATTCTTTTTTTGCTTTTTTTGACTTCTACCAATTTTGCCTATATATCCGACTTGTATAATTTGAATAGGCATTAATTCATTAGCTTTTAACTTTTTTATTAATGCTTGCTTACTAGCCTCTTCAACTTTATTCTTAACTATTAAACCATTTTTAGTTACTGCCCTATATACATACTCTGGCATAGTTTATTTCCTCCACTTTAAATATTGCTATTTCCTCTTTTTATTTTTAATTGCATTATTGTTCTATTTAGTATTTCCAAATTCTTTTCTTCTATTTGTGATTTTGCTTGTTCTAATGTGATTTTATCTTCTACAAATAAACAGGCTAATGAATTTATTAAACCTATACTTCCTTTTTCTGAGTTACTTTGAATTGCATCTTCAATTTCTGATACACTTATTTTTTCTTTTCTTATTATTCCAGAAATGATATTATCTACAACCATTACTTCTGGAACTAAAACTAGTTTTCCATCCTTTCCTTTTAATAGCCTTTGTGAAATTACTAGTTTTAGTAATGTTGACATTAGATATTTTATTTGTGATTGATCTGATATGTCATAGAAATTTATTAGTCTGTCTAGTGTTTCTGCACAAGACTTTGTATGTAAAGTTCCTATTACTAAATGTCCTGATTCTGCTGTATCTATTGCTGCGTCCATTGTTTCTCTATCTCTTATTTCCCCTACTACTATGATATCGCAATCTTCTCTTAGGGAGTTTTTAACACCATCACTATAACATAAGCAATCTCTTCCTCTTCCTATTTCCTTTTGTACTATCATTGATTTTTTTGATGTATGCTTGTATTCTACTGGACTTTCTAATGTTAATATCTTCTTATTTTGATTTTCATTAATATCGTTTATTAGTGCATTAAGAGTTGTAGTTTTTCCTGAGTTTGTTTTTCCAGTGACTAACATTAAACCTTGTGGTTGATATGTCATCCTTCTTACTATATCTGGCACGCCTAAGTCTTCATATTTTGGTAAATTGCTTTTTATAAGTCTTAATGTACATGTAGGTATTTCATTTGAATATGATATATTTACTCTTAAACGAATATCTTCAAATTCATAAGATGTATCTAACTTTTTTGTTTCTCTAAATACAGCATCTTTATCTAAGTTTCCTCTTACGAAGTAATCATATATTTCATACATGTTATCTTCTTCTAATTCATCCATTTCTTCTATTGGTTTTAATTCTCTCGAAATTCTAAGCATTGGCTTTAAACCACTCACTAAATGTACATCTGATGCATCCAATTCTTTTGCTTTTTTTAATATTTCGTCAATGTTTATCATTGGTTTTTCTCCTTTCAATTTGGAAGTTATAAGTTGGGGTTCGAAGTTGGATATTAGGGTATTTTCTTCAAAGTATTAACCCTATATTCCAACTTTTAACTTCATACATCTAATAAATTACTAGTTGGTTATTTAATTCTTTTAATGTAGTTATTCCTTCTAAGACTTTATATAATCCATCTACTATTAAAGGTTTATATTCTCCTTTTAAGGCTTCATTTCTTATTTCCATACTAGAAGCATTATTTACTATAAGTTCCCTTATTTTATCATCTATTGGTAATACTTCAAATACTGCAATTCTATTATAATATCCTGTGTGGTTGCAGTGTTCACAGCCTGGTGTATCAAAGGTTTTCTTTCCTGACCAGTCTAGTTTTATATCATATTTTGCTGCTAATTCATTCATTATTTGTTTTTCTTTATTTGTAAAGTCTCTTTCTACTGAACAATGTGGACATATTTTTCTAACAAGTCTTTGCGAAACTGTTGATGCGAGAGTACTTGAAATATCATAATTTGATATTCCCATTTTTCTAAGCCTTGTAATTACTTCTATGCTATCAATAGTATGTATTGTAGATAATACATAGTGTCCTGTTTGCCCTGCTTGCATAGCTATTTCTGCTGTTTCTTTATCTCTTATTTCTCCTACAAGCACTATGTCTGGGTCTTGTCTTAAAACAGTTCTTAATGAATCTGAAAATGATGTTTTAGAATCAATTTCTACTTGATTTAATCCATCTATTCTTATTTCAACTGGATCTTCTATTGTTGTGATATTAATTTCTGGTCTATTTAGAAAATCTATAATACTATATAAAGTTGTTGTTTTACCAGCTCCTGTTGGTGCTGCTATTATTGTTATACTATTTCTTTTGTCAAAACTTTGCTTTACAAGTTTTTCATCTTTTGGAAATCCCAAATCATATATCTTCTTTATCCCTGCATTTTTCTTTAATAATCTTAATACAAATTTTTCTCCATATACATTTTTTTGTGATGAGACACGTATATTGTATTCTGGGTACATTAATATTCTTCCATCTTGAGCTTCTTGCTTTTCTTGGTGCATATTAGATATAGCTTTTAGTCTTCCTATTATTTGTGTTTGTTTATCATTATCTAGCATTATTGCGGTAACAAGTTCTCCATCTATTCTATATCTTACTCTTAATTTGTCTTGCATTGGTTCAAAATGGATATCACTTGCTCTTTTTTCCATTGCAGATTTTATTATACTATCTACTAATCCTGTTATATCACCATTTGGATTTATTGTTTCAGAAGCTAGTCCTTCTATTGATGTTAATATTTTTTCTATATTTGTTTCAAAGGTAATATATTTGTCCATTATTAAACCTTTATTTAGTAATAATAATCTTATTGTTTCTATTGCTCTCTTATTTGAGCTATCTGCAAAACATACTTTAACACGTCCAGATTCTTCTTCAAATGGTATTGCTTTATTTCTTTTCATTATATCTAAAGATATATAGTCTTGTATGTTTATTTTTATGTCTGACTCTTTTAATAAAATTGCCTTTTCATCTAATATTTCTCCAATTGCTTTTATTAGTTGTTCTGAATCACATATATTTAATATATTAATTATATCCCCTAATTTTTTACTTGGGTGGCTTTTTTTATATTCTAATGCTCTATCTATGTCTTTTTCTGTTATTAAGTTTCTTTTTGCAAGTTCTATTCCTATTGGCTGTTTTGCTCCCATATTCATTCCTTCCTTTCTTTTGTGTGTTTAAATATGTTGTACTTATTTAATATCTACTCATTATGCCCTACATTATAATTATACTATATTTCATATATAAAATATATAAATATATTGTTTTTCCAAAAATTACATTTTTACCAGTATTTTAGTACATAGTCGTTTTCTGTTTCAAAACTATTTTTCCCTGCTATCTTTATTTTCACATTTATTATTTTTTTTGTAAAATTATTATTATCAATTTCTTCTAATTTTGAAAACTCACATCTTTCTATATTTTTACAAATTTCTACTTTATTTCTATATACAGATTTATTTAAATAAGTATAAACTGTTCCATCTTCAAATACTATCTTGTTTGTTTCTATACTGTATACATCTATATTATTTTTTACATCTTCTATAAAATACATATTAAATTTATCAAACTCTGAT
Source organism: uncultured Clostridiaceae bacterium (assembly GCA_949927585.1). Taxonomy (GTDB): domain Bacteria; phylum Bacillota; class Clostridia; order TANB77; family CAG-508; genus UMGS1663. Next base: position 22,476 of record CATLFA010000002.1, on the reverse strand, counting down.
ACATATTTTCCATTATCCATTAAATATTTTGTGCTTGAATAAAAATGTGTACTAACTACTGATAAGAAACTAACTACTATTAGTAATAAAACAACATATATAATTAAAGAAATTAAAGTAATACCTTTTTCACTTTTCACTTAATACCATTACCTCTCTTTTATTTTCAGCTTTTGTACTGAATATTTATGTTCTTCTCCTGCTATATTATAATTTACTGTTACCTTAACAATTTTTATAATATCTCTTCTTTCTTCATCATCTTTATTGTAGTTTTCAATTTCTATATTTATATTGAATTCATTTTTTATATCAAATTTCTCTTTTACAATATTATTTAAATCATTACTAACTTCTTCATACTTTATTCTGTCTGTGTATTCTAATACTTTTATTGTATAGTCTAGTGCTATTGCATTAAATTTTATCAGCATACTATGCTTATATATATTATAAAAACTTGTTGTTAAAATCCCTGTAAATAAAATTAATATTAATATTGCTATTACAACATCTGTTAAGGTTGCACCTTTATTAGACTTTATTTTTTGCATTTAGTTTATTCCCCCTGGAATCTAAAATATTTATAATCTACATGCTAACATATTTATAACAATTGTGGATATTATGTTTGTAATACACAAATAATATGCTATTGGTATATATTCTGTAGCTTTTTTTAATAGTTTTCTTATTATTATTTCTATTGCAATTACAAGTAATGTCATAATTGCTGTTATTAAAAATCCATAGTTATATGTAAATATTGATAATATTATACACAATATTGTAATTTGTATCATATAACTATCTATTTTTAACTTCTTTAATTTTCTTGTATCTATTAATATTAAAATAAGTATTACAAATAAATATATAACATATCTATATATATTAGCTTTCTCTACTATATATAGATAAATCATATATATTGATAATATTACTATTTCATATGTAATAATTCCCTTTGCTACTTTTTTATTTTCCTTATCTATTCCTGCAAGTATTATTAAACCTGCTATATACAATATTCCAAATATTAAATATATAAACTTACTTATTTGTATATTTAGTAAATCAATATTTAAAGATATTGCAAATATTAAAAATATTACTCCTGTAAATATTTCTAATAGTAGGTATCTTATTCTTATTTTTTCTTTGCAATATCTACATTTTCCTCTTAAGAACATATAACTTAATATTGGTATCATATCCCAGAAAGATAACTTGTGATCACACTTTGGGCAAAATGAACGTTTATGAGTTATATCTTCATGTAGTGGAATTCTATATACTGCAAGTGTAGAAAAACTACCAAATAGTGTTCCTATTATGAAAATTAATACATAAAAAATTATTGTTTCCATTATTTTTCCTTCAACTTGTTTTTTATAAAATCAAAGGTTACCTAAATATAATTTTTAGATAACCTCATATCTAGTTTAATACTACATATTAATCTTATACATCTAGCTCATTCATAAAATGTTCTGCATTTTTTAATTCACTTGATTCTTGATTAGATGCATTCATGTATTTATCTTTTGCATCTCTAGCTCTATTAAATATACCATTATCGCTTAAAGTTAATGATATTGCAACTCCTGCTAAGATAATTAAAACTACTATTGTGATTACTAATGCTACTAAAGTAATACCTTTTTGTTGTTTTTTCATGAAAATTTCCTCCTTATAAAATATTCTTTTGTATATATTTATTTATAAATATAACCTAAATTAATTATTTTCTTCCAGTATTATTTAAGAATTTACCTGTTGAATCTGGATTTTTATTAGTATTAGTTATATTGGTATTAGTTTGTCCATTTTTATTTGTTGTATTTGGTTCTTCTGGTATTTCTGCAAATGGATTTAATTTACCTGGAACATAACTATTATTTTTTCTATCTATATTCAAATCTAAACCATCTATACTATATACTATATTTATTCCACCTTCAAGAACATCCTTTACTTGGTTTTCTTCTAATTCGTTTTTTATTTCTTCTGGTGTTTCATATGCTATTTTATTAGGTACTATTTTTGATAATGGATTATAATCATAAAATATAATTCCTAATACTAATAATATAGCTATACATAGTAATAATGTAATGATTATTTCTTTTAAAATTGATTTTACCATGTGTATACTCCTTTAATAAAATTTTGTTTAATCCTTAGTTGTATTTTGAGTAATTGTATTAGTTGTTTGATTTTCTACTACATCACTACTTTGAATAGAACTTGTTAACGATTCATTTAATGATGTAGATGTTATTCTAACATCTTTAACTGTGAATGTAGCTTGTAAAATATCATTTTGATATGGAAGCATTTTATAATTGTAGATTCTAAAGTCTAATTGGTCGTCATCTTCTATATCATAAATAAAATTTGTTATTCCTACATAACTGCCATTTACAGTAAATAATAAATCTTTTGTTTCATTGCTACCAGAAGAGCTATTATTTATAACAAGCTTTAAATTAACTTCTTCCTCTTTTGCATGGTTTCCTAATTTTGTCCATAACTTTTCTATGTCAAAGCTTTCAATCTCTAATGCATTTTCAATTTCTTCGTTGCTACTTAAATTTGTTTCATCTAAGTACCTATTTTGTATATCTTGCATTTTATCACTGGCTTGTTTTAATTCTTCTCTCTTCTTAGGATATTCAATATCTATATAAGTATTTAATTCTTCTGTTTTTTCTTCAAGTATTTTACTTATTTCATCTATTTGTGTAATACTAGATATTTTAAAGTTTCCCATTTGTATTCCTTTAGATAGAGTGCTATATGTGAAAACAAGTAGCAATATAATTATTATTGTTAATAATATTTTTCTCATATTTTTTCCTCTTTTTAAATATTATTCAGGGAATAAACTTCCCTCTATAATTACCTTTATAATGTCATTTTGCTTTACTCCAGAAGAAGATGTAACATTATATAATATATTTTTTGTTTTTAGCTTTCCAATTAAATATCCTAATTGTGAATAATCTTTTGATTGTGCTTCTATTCTGATTGTATAACCTACTGTATTAGTAATTGATGTTATTGTTACTCCTTGTGGCATTTCAGACATTAATGATGTTAAAAAATTTGGAATAGAATCCTTTATTTTTCTATTTTCACTTGACTCATTTTTATATTTTTGTAAATTTTGTAAAATTTCTTCATATTTTGTAGACTTATTATATAACTTTTGTATATCGTTTTCTACTAATGAAATTTGTGATACTGTATCTTGTTTAACATCTGCTACTTCTTTTAATTTTTTATCTGTTTGTGTTTTAATAAATATTGAAAAACCACTATATATTATTATAAATGTTAATATTGCTGATATACTTCTCATAAGCCATTTGTCTATACTATCAAAAGCACCTTTTAAACTAAATGAAAAATTTAGCTTTCCAATATCTATTTTTTTAGATTTTTTACTTTCTTTTTTAGTACCTATTTCTATTTTCATCCAATCTGGTAATTTATCTGATAATGTTGGCTTTTTAAAATTAAGTGTTTTTATTCCATATCCTAACCCTTGCATTCCTAATGCTATTGCTGAATTTATTTCAATATAGTCTTTCATATTAATTTTTACTGTTTCAGGTATAAAGTATGGTTTTAATATTTCACATTTACATTCTGGAAAATACTCTTGGAAATATAAATCTATATTATTTATTATAGCTCCTGTACCTGTTATATATATATTAGATATTTTTTCTATCGAATTATCCACTATATTTCTTACAGATTGAACTATACTATATAGTGTTGGCATTATATCTTCTAAATATAAGTTTTCTTCTTGTATTAAATCTCTACCTTCCATTGTATATATAGTTGTGTTTTTACATATTTCATATGCTTTTGAATATGAATTTTCTTTCTGGCTTATACTATTTAGTATACTTTCTGTTCCTTCTTCTATTTTATCCACATTATATATTTTCTGTTCTATAATTGTTGTTACTGTTGTTTTATCTTCAATATTTATAATTATTGCGTTTTCTTTTTCCTTTATGTCTGCTATATTTGCTATAGATATTGGAAGTGGTGATATTGAATTTACTGTGTTTCCTTCTAGTTCTTGCATTTTTTGATTAATTTCAATTTTATTGCTAGAAATATGGATAATTTTTATTTTTTGTTTATCTTGAACATCTGGAACTAATGCATATCTAGTTTCTAAGGCATTTCTATTATATCCCTTTTCAAAACAGAAAGAGTCAAATTCAGTGTCTATTGATTTTTTTATATCATTTTTATTAAGCAAGCTAAATAAGTAAAAGTAGTTATAGTTTTCATTAGATAAATTTATACTAATTGGTGTTTTATAACTAAAAGTTTCAGAAACAATTTGACTAATTGCTTCGTTTATATTATCGTAAAATTTTACACCAAAAGATTCTACTTTTAAATTTTCCCTATCTTTGGTTACTTTTGCATATTTTATTAAATTACTTTGTATATATAAACCTAAGCAACTTGACATTTTATCTCCTTTGTTTTTTAATAAACATATTATTATTTTTAGCTTTTTTTGATAAAAAAATACTTTATTTTTAATTTAAATATAATTTATTGTCGTATTCTAACCACAATAATATATTATGCTATAATAATATCGTTTTTGGGTGAAATGTCAAGGGTTTTAATGTACTTGTAATGTATTTGTAACATACATGTAATATATATTTTTTATATTTTTCTACATAATTCGCCAAAATTCTACAACGTACGTTTTTCATACCCATCAATTAATATTTACTATTTTCTTTATACTTACATTAAAGAAGTTTTTAAAACAAGTATTTATTTGATTCTTTTTTAATAAATTTAATTATAATAAGAAAAATTTTAAAAAAAGAACGAGCCACTAGCTCGCCATTAAAATCTTCTATTTTATTTATCCAATTATGCATTTTGTAAGGATAATAATTCCAAATATAATTCTGTATATTGCAAAAATTTTAAAACTCCCTTTTTTCAAATATTCAAGTAAAAATTTAATAACAAAAATTCCTACTAAAAAGCTTGCAAAAATCCCTACAAAAAAAGGTATACTAAATACAAAATCTTTAAATTTAAGTATTGTAGCTGCAAATACAATAGGCGTTGATAAAAGAAATGTATATTTAGCAACAGATTCCCTTTCTATCCCCATAAGTCTACCTGTTGTCATTGTTACACCTGACCTAGAAACACCTGGTATAAATGCTAGACATTGTGAAAATCCTATTAGAAATGTTTGCTTAAAATTCATATTTTCATATTTTATGTTTGATTTTGATTTCTTATCTACTATATATAATATAATTCCCATTATAATTAATGCTAAAGCAATAATTATAGGAGTTTCCAGAACATTTCCTGCAAATTTATCTAATAATAATCCTATAATTCCTCCTGGAATTGTGGCAATAACTAGATACCAAAACATTCTTCCTTCAAATGTTTTCTCTTTTTTAACAACCTGATTATATCCACCTATTATTAATTTTATCCAATCTTTAAAAAAGAATATTATAATTGCTAAAAGTGTTCCAAAATGAAGTGCTACATCAAATGCTTGGAAATCGATTTTAAATATTTCTGAATTAGTCCATCCAAACATCCAAGGTATTATAGTTAAATGTGCAGAACTTGATATAGGTAAAAGTTCTGTTAATCCTTGTATTATTCCTAAAATTAATGCTTGTATTATATTCATTTTATTTCCTTCTTTCTTTAATACTCTTTTTATTATATTTATTATTTTTATATATTATTCTCTTTCTTTTTCTATTTGTTTTCTCTTTAATGTTTGCATTGTTCTTATATCTGTTTTACTTAAATTTGCTACTACTTCACAAGTTTCTTTTAAATGTTTCATAGTTGCAAGTTCTTTTATTGTAATTCTATTTTTATTTCTGCTTTTAGCTGTATTTGTTGGTTTTATTATTTTACTAATTATTGGCCTAAATATATCTTCTTTGCATGCTCTTTTATATAATTCTTCATTTTCTTCTACCGCAATATTTAAATATTGTATTGTTTTTTCTTTATCTCGTTTCATCATATATATATAAGCTAAATAGTAATATACCTCATCTGATAATTCTTCATCATTAACACATTCTTCAAAATATTTTTCCGCTTCGTCTATTTCATTATATAATAATGAAATTTGACCTAAATCAAATTTTGCCCTATATAATATAGAATTAAGTTCTGCTGCTTTTTCATAATATTCCTTTGCACTTTGAAAATCATTTAATCTAGTATACATCATTCCTATATTATAATATAATTCGTATTGTCCAGGGTGATATGTAAGAGCTGACATATATACATTTATAGCTTCTTTATAATTTTCTTGTTCATATAATATATCTCCTAGTAAACATGAGGCCTCATAATAATCTGGCTTTCTTTTTAATAGTTCATTTAATATTCGTAATGCATCATTATTTCTATTATTTGTGTTTATTAGTTTAGCTACTTTTAAGCTCAAATTATAGTCTTCTTTATTTATATCAGCTGCTTTTATATATTCATCTATTGCAATATCTATTTCTCCTATTTGCTCACATATTTGTGCTAATTTTTTATGCAAATAATAACTGCTTGGATACTTTTCTAATTTCTTTATTAATAATTGCTTTGCCTTTTGTATTTCTCCATTTTTCAAATATACATTTGCCATATTAAATGCTATAATTTCTGAAAGATATATTCCTTTCTTTTCAAACATAATAATTATTAATGGTATTAATATAGATATTATATACGTAAATATTATTATAATTATCGATAAATTTATTCTAAATATAAGTCCAATAAACCCTATTGTAATTCCTAGTGCTTGTATAGCTAATACATATGTATAGCTAGTATCATTTTTATAAATCATTTTAAAAAATATAATTACAAATAATGCAAAGGCTATAACATTAAATATTACTCTTTCTATAATCATTTTTTTCCTCTCTCATTTTTATATTATCATAGATTTTATTTTAAAGTATATTTATTCAAAAGTCTATACATAATAAAAAATTTCTTCTTAATTTTAAAGAAGAAATTTTTTATTTATATCTTTTCTAATTTCTCTACACAAGCTATTAAATCCATCCTCATACATATATCCAAGTGTTTTACTTGATAAGCATCTTCTTTTTATAGCATATCTATCCCATCTTTTTTCACTTGGATTATTTTTATTTATTTTCATATATTCAATTAACTGTATTATACTATCTAAATAGTAATTTTGAAGTGCTTTGCTATTATATTTCTTGTCATTTTCAATAGCTAGTATTTTGCAAATTTTATAACTCCTTTTATAATCAATTCCATATTTTTCTATAGTGTTTTTTAGTTCTTCTTTTAATTTATCTATTACCATTGTACTTTATATAACTCCGTTATTTCTACATCTAAGGCTTTTGATAATCTTACCATTACCAATAAACTTGGACTTTTTATATTGTTTTCTATGTCATTTATATGTGTTGTAGAAACACCACTCTTCTCTGATAATCTATTTAAAGTTATATTTCTTTCTTGCCTGACTTGTTTTAATAAAATTTTTATACGCATTACTCCTCACCAAAGCCTAGATATATTTTATTTCATTTAAACACAGAACTTATCCGCTGTGGCGGAATTATTAAAAAATACTACTTCTTTTAAATTTTTTTTGCTACTAGTTTTGCATTCTATGCGGTTTTTTTACAATTTTTGGTATATTTCTTTCCTTTCTATTAAATTTCATCTATAATATGTTTTTAAATCGCGAACATGTATTTGTACAATTTTATAATACTTTTTTCTTTTTGTAAATATTATTTATTATATTTTATATAATTATGTATTTTTCATAAAATATTTATATTTGTAATAATTATATATATTTTAAAAAAACTACTTAAAATGCTAACAGTTAATTAAAAGTTATTAATTCTGTTGAATAAACACAAAAAATAAAAAATTAATCATAATTATTTATTTTTTCTAAAAAAGTATTGACAAACTTTATATTTTCATATTATAATTATACTTGTCGTAAGACAAAATGCCAGTATAAATGCAGATGTGGCGGAACTGGCAGACGCACAGGACTTAAAATCCTGCGGTTGAATAAACCGTGCCGGTTCGATTCCGGCCATCTGCACCATTAGAACCTCAAGTGTTTCGTAAGATTAAGCTTGAGGTTTTAATTTTAAAAAATTTTGTAGTTCTACAAAAAGTTCTACAAAATTCACAACATTTTATTTTTATAAAATCTTTATTTAGTGGCTTAAATAAGGATTTTTTAATTTCTAAATTTTCTAACATTTCTAACAATTTTTATTTATAACTCCATTTCTTCATCTTCTTCGTCATCATCTTGACTAGGGTCAGTAAAGTTTAAACTATTACCAATTACTAAAGCAGAATTTTGCTTTGATTCTGTATCTACATGAGTGTATATATTGGCTGTAGTATTATAACTAGAATGACCTAACCATATTTGAATATCTTTCATGCTGACTTTATTTGATAGTAATAAACTAGCACATGAATGTCTTAAATCATGAAATCTAATAGACTTTAGGTTATTATATTTTAGTATTTGATTAAACTTGTGTGAAACATAGTCAGGTTTTAGTATAGAGCCGTCGGTATTTACACAAACATAACCATTTTCGTTTAAGTATGATTTTTTAAATACTTTCTTATTGTATTCTTGATTTGCTTTTTCTTCTAAAAGTATTTCCTCAATTTCTGGAATTAAAGGCAATGTCCTATAACTTGATTGATTTTTAGTTTTATCTTCTGCAACAATTTGTAGCTTACCATCTACTTTTGTTTGTGAAATGGTATGTCTAATTATAATCGTTTTATTATCAAAATCAACGGCATCCCATTTAATACCAAGTGCTTCACTTCGCCTAAGTCCATAATATAAAGCTAAAAGAACAGGCAATTTAATAGGTGTATCTTTTATTGCAACTAATAATTCATTCAATTGTGCTTTATTATAATAGGTTGCTATGTATTGTTCCTTTTTAGGCTTGTCTATTTTGTCCGCTGGATTGGTTAGTATCAATTCACATTTTACTGCATATTGCAGGGCTTTTCTAATATTGGCATGATAGCGAAGAATTGTATTACCTTTCAAACCTAAGTTATATAATTCTGTGTAAAAATCTTGAATATGATATGGCTTTAAATCTTTTAATGAAATATCTAACTTCTTAAAATAATTATATACTTTACCTTTTACAATTCTTTCATAACCTGCATAAGTAGTTTTTACAACTCTAGGTTTTATAATATCTAGCCAATTTATCATAAAATCACAAAATTTTATATTAGCTTTATTATTTATATCTAACCCAGAAATAGTTGGTTTTTCATTTAGAGTTTTTTCATATTCATGTCTTATTTCTTCAACTTTTCTTTCTGCAAGTTTCTTATTGTTCTTTACTTTTAACTTCGTGGAAATCCACTTTCGCTGTATATTATTAAATTCATCTTTATAATATAAAACAGCATAATAAATATTTTTCTTTTGCTGTAATGTAGCTGTTACTGTTATCTTAAAATGACCTCCTTATTCTTGTGTAAATGTATTTATTTTCAATTTTGACTTATTATGTATGAAATTATATTAGCTTTTGGAATTTTATATTGTCTGCCTATTTTCATAGCTTTAATTTTGTTTTCCTTAATAAGCCTATAGGCTAGGGTTAAACTAATTCCACCTAACATATTTCGCATTTGTTCAATGTTTATAATATCTGGGTAATTTGTAAACATGATAGAATATTGTTCTTTTATATCCATTTGAATTGTACCTCCTTCACTTTAATAAACTACTTTTGGAACATCTATTGAAACCGTTAATTTTCTGTCTATTTCAAATCTTTTCTTTTTAGCATTATACTTGTAAGCACTAGAATTAAACTTTCTAAAGCTACGATCTGAAATGTCAAAATAATAAGATAGTTCTTCAGCATCCTGTTTTAGTTGGGCTTTAAGAGCTTCATAACTATCTTTGTTTGATTTTTGCTTTAATTTCATGTATTTAATGGTTCGTTCTTTATGTTTTTGTTTGTTTTGTTGTTTCCTTTGATTTTTTTCTTCATAATACCTAAAATCTTTTTTTATTACTTTTGATACATAGGCATTACTGACATTTAGTTTTAAAGCAATATCAACAGGTTTTGAATGTTCACTATAAAATAAATCAATGATTTTTTCTTTATTTGACATTGAAAAAAGCACCTCCTTATAATTGGTTAAATTTTTGCTAATAAATTTTAAGCATAGTAATCTAAATGAATACTTATAGCTAAATACTCATTTTTAAATTTATTTGTTAAAGGAATTATATTATCATAATTAGTAATAATCAATTCCCTTTTTTTTCCCTTTTTTCTAAAAAATTAAAAATACTTAAAATAAATTATGAATAGATTGTAACAAGTGATGTTAAAAATTTCAATGAACAAATTTTGAAAGGATTTTGAAAAAATGAGTACAAGAAAATTGTAAAAAGATTATAAATTTCATTGTTTTTTATAGAATAATTAGATATAATAACAACATCCTTTTCTTAAAGGAAATCTTTGAGAGAGGAGGTGCTATTTCGGATGACCTCATTTGAATTAATCTGGCGTCTAATTGTGTTACTATTAAGTACATACGAAGACAAAAAGCCAGAAGACAAACAAGACTAGAAATAGTTGATAGAAGTGTATTGCTACTGCACTTCTATTTTTTAGACAAAAAAATAGAACTAAATGTTGCTACCCATTTAGTTCGTGCTATTCAAATGACCTCACATTGAATAACTTAAGTTAAATATAGTATACTACTTTTTTTATTATATGTCAAATGAAATTTTTGTATTCCTATAAACCGCAAAATATCAATCTTCTTCTACATCTTTAAATAATTTATCTGTAAAAAATTCATTTAATTCAATTCCAAATCCCTCACAGATATGTAATAGAGTAACAAGTTTTGGACTTTGACTTTTTCCATTTATAAAACTACTTAATGTAGAGTATGATATTCCAGACTCTAAAGATAACCTATGTAAAGTTATATTTCTTTCATCTGCTAAATTTATAATTCTTCTTCTAACAGCTTCTGAAAGTTGCATAAAATCCCTCTTTTCTTAACTATAAAATGAGTATAACAAAACTAACAAAATAACGCTGACGAAAAATCGCTAAAATGCTATTGCAATATCTCTTTATTAGCGATATAATATAAACGAAATATCGTTAATAAGGAGGTGGCAATATGCTAAAAATAAAGGACATAGAGAAATATATAGATGATCCACTATTAGATAGTATATTTAGAGAGAGGGAAGAAGAACTATATATTGAATGTAAAAATGAAGATGAAGATATAATTGAGATAAAACAAAACTATGATATAGACTGCGAAAAGCTAATAAATAAAATTAAAAATCTTCCACCACATTTTAATAATACAAGAGAAGAAATTATTAAGTCATTAGATAAATATGTAATGAGGGAAAATTTAATTATGGCTCATGATAATGAGAAATTTTATAAGGCTGGTTTCTGTGATGGAATTAGAATCATACTAGAAAATCTAAAAAATAAATAACAGCAAACAATATTTACTGCTATTTATCTAATTTTTTATTAAATACATCAGCTGAAACTTTAAATACTTTAGCAAATGCAAATAATTCAAAGTCTTGAACTAATCTGTTATCATTTTCTATTTTTGAGATTTCTTTAGATGTTAGTTCAATACCTAATAACTGTAATTTTTCTGCTAAATCTTGTTGAGATAAATTGGCTTTTAATCTTAATTCTTTTAAAACAGAGCCTGATATATTTCTAAACTCATTGTATTTGTTAATTTTCATATTCTCACCTTATTCGCTTTATTATAGATATTATTGTACTATTATTTTTTTATATACTTATCTCTAATAAAGCGAAACAAAGTAAATCTACATCTTGCCTTTTATGTAAAATTATTGTATAATTGGTTTATATAGGTAATATCTTTTTTATTACTTATTTCCTTAATTCACTAATTGAGTAAGGAATACTTACTCCTTAGTTTAATCATATATAACAAGTAAACATCTAATAAAAGGAGGAAAAGACTATGAGTTTTTTTGAAAAGAAGTACAAAATTACAGGTTGGAGAGGTGCTAAATACTCATTGACTGCTAAACAACTCTATGAGCGGGTATTAGAAGATAGTAAATCTGATTATAATTGGATTGCTTCAGCTACGGAGTTAGTTAGAGTATGTAATGAACCATATTTTCCTGAAATGTATTCACAGGGCATTAAACTTATCATTTTAAATTGTTTCGCAAATCTGGAACTCCAAAAGGAATATCCTTCCAGTGGAGAGCCAACAGACAAAGCAGCGGTATATTCTTGCTATCATACTTTGCTTAGCACAGATGAAACAGTAATCAAAGTTAAAGAAAAATATCTGACTGCAATTATAGAAGCGATTACAAGATATACCGAGAGTGAAGTCCGCTTTCCTATCCATCAAGGACCAGCATATCAAAAGATATGTGAATATTGGAAAAAGGCGAAATTTGATGAGTGCGTTTCAAAAGAAGAAATTGACTTTGATCAGTTAAGAGAAGACTTATATGCTGATTTTGAAGAAACAATTAAAACGGCAGAAGAAGACGGAGTTTTTGAAGGGGATGATGAAGCATATCGTGAACATTTGCGAGAGTTCTTAGCTTCAATTGATTTAAAAAATATTGATTTCTTTATGTAATTAGCTTTTAAACAATTAAACTCATAGGGAGTGTTTGGAATTTTCCAAATACTCCTTATAACTCATATTCTTCTTGCTCTTTTTCATACTCAATCTGTTTATCTGGATTCATAAAAGTATTTGTTTCTTGTTGAAAATCTCTTATGAGAGTATCTTCTTCACTAAAAGCAAACTTTTTACAAACCCAACTTATAAATTTTTTGATAGTTTTTTCAAATGTATTTATAATTTTATTCAAATACATATTTTCACTTAATAATTCATCATATTTTTTATTAAAGTTTCTTTTTAGTTCAAATTCTTTATTATAAAAATCCTTTTCTAGTTTAGTACATTTATTTTCAAGATTTAATTTTTCTTGTAAAATTGATTGTCTTTCATTTTCTAATTTTTCAGCTTTATCAATAGCATTTATTTGTTTTTCTAGTTCTTGATGTAATTTCTTATTGTCAGAGTATAGTATATCAATAATTTTGTCTTTTGGTTCTATAATTTCTTTTTGTATTCTTTCATCTCGTTTTACAGTAAGTTTTCCAAAATCTTTAATGCTAGGAACATTAGGAAATTCTATTTTTATATCTTCTAGTGTTTGTTTAGATTTTTCATAATTTGTAATTTCTTTATAATCTTTTACAGATAAATGTTCTCTTGATGATGATTTTCCTCTTTTTAGATCAAAACCATTTTCAGTTATATAAGAATAAAAAGCATTTTGTAATTGAATATAACTATCTTTAGCTTTCCAAAATTCACTACAAGCAATTTTATCAATAGCATTTCCTTTTTTATCTGTAGTATGAACAACAGGAATAAAAGCTAAATGTAAATGAGGAGTTTCTTCGTCTAAATGTACTTTAGCAGACAAAATATACTGTTCGCCTAAGTTTTTATATTCATAAACAAATTTGTATGCAGTTTCAAAATATCTTTTTGTTTCTTGTTCTCCAATAGATTCAAAAAATTCCTTATCAGATGTAATTATATATTCACATACTATATTGCTAACAGTTTTTACTTGACCTTTTAAGTTATATTTCTCTCTTATAATATCAAATTCTTTTTCATAACTATATGTAGGTTCTTTAATAGAATAGTTAAGATGTGATTTTGATTTATCTATATTTTTATTAGAATAATTTTTATTTTTTCTTTCATTATGACGATATATTCCTTTTAGATTTTCTCTTTTATATTTTTCATTTCTTATGATTGCATAACTCATATATTAAGACCTCCTTGTTTAACTTTATAAGAAAACACGAAATGTGATTTTGGCTGTTTTGTAATTAGTGTTGTAACACACTACAACACTTTTTTCGCTGTTAGCAAAAAGTGTCAGTGTGGCAGGGAAAAACTTTCCCTACAACCCTTGCATAAAAAATTCACTTAGTGTATTTTTTATGTTTTAAATAAATTTGCATTTTGCAATTTATTTAAAAATAAGAACCAAGAAAAACATTTTTCAATTTTTTTCCTGACTATATGAAACCTGGCTCGGTTTCAAACTTCCACGCAGACTGACAAAAATTTTATATATTCATATAAATTTTTTGTCAGTTCAGGACAGGGAAATTGACATCCAATATCGGCTATCCGCCAACATTGGACATCAATTTCGCACAGAAATGACTGTACTACTCTGGGTTTTAAGTAGTTAAAATTCAATAAAAATAATTATTATATATTTTTTATTTTTTATATGATTTTTTTTACACTAGAAACCAGAGGGAGAGAGCATGAGTGAATTAGGTGCAATAATCCCATAAGTGAAAAAGAATTATTACACCTAAGATTGCAGAAACCGTCGGTCGGTCACTTTCGGTCATAGGTAGTCTAGTATGTAGTAAAACTACTGTAATTGCTAACATAGTGTTATGTTATTGTCCATACTTGCCCAAACTTTTTACAATTACAAATCCATTTCAAGTTTTGCCTCCCAATACTCTTTTATTATTGTGAGTCTATGTTGTAAAATCTCACTTACGCATTTTGTATAAATAGACTGTTTATACTCATACGAATGGACTTTATAGCATCGGCTCATTACACCAAACACTTTTTAAGAGGTGTTGCATTTCTCTTTTGCATGATAAAAAGACCCTATTAGCGAAAAACACTAATAGGATTTTTTAAACATGTTTATATTTAGTTAATTTATAATATTTATAAAATGGAGTTCTACAAAAGTTCTACAAAAATTTTTTTATTTTTGATAGTTGCTAAAAATTAAAAAAGAGTGTATAATCTAAATGAAATTGAAAGAAAGTTAGAAAATAAAGGTTTATTGATGTTTTATAAATGGTGTTAAATGATGATAAAGAATTTTAAGTAATAATTAGTCAAATTCCCTTAAAATCCTGCGGTTGAATAAACCGTGCCGGTTCGATTCCGGCCATCTGCACCAACGACGTATCTGTTCGAACTAAATTGAACAGATAGATACAAATATCATTCTAAAAAGGATGGTATTTTTTTATTTTCAGGAAGTAATTGCCTCCCAGAGACCCTGAGTTTTGAATGTAGGTCAAAACTCATAATGAACTTGAAATTGTGGTTTTGGATTTATTCTTACACTATGATGAATGTCTTTTAAGAAAACAACTTTGACATATTCATTATTATCAAATTGTATAAACTTTGTTTTGTTATCATCAGTTGATACATATTCAAAAAATACAAACATTAGATAAAAATGACCATCTAGCATAAATTTAATTACCTTTGTTGGTGTTCCTAAATCTGGATTGCTATCATTGTAACTAAACTTACTAGCTTTTATATCTCCCCATATTACATCGTCGAAATGGAAATCGTCATTATCGTATTTATAATAAAATCTAAAATCAAAAGGATTTTTTGTTTTTCCTTTTGGAGCAGAATCTGCATTATAAATTCTAGGATGATTTTTATTAGCAAGTAATTTTACAAAATAGTCTTCTAAATAATCACTAATTTCAGCACCACTTCTAGAACGTGAGCTAATAGGTAATATGTAATTATGAATTGATAATATTTGCTCAAAAATGTTCTTTATATCATTTTTCATCACTTCTTCGAAATTTTTTATATCCATAGTGTTCCTCCTTTCGAAAAAAAGTACAAATATATAATATCATTTTTTAAATGTTATTTAAATAGATAATTTGAAATTTATAATAGTGCAGAAGTAAATTATATTCTAGACATTTAATGTAAAATATAGTATAATAAAATTAGTTATTATGTAAAAAAGAGGAATGAAACACAATTATGGCATGTATTAAAGAAGAAGATATAGTAAGAAATAACATAAGACTTTGTAAGGCACCTATAGATTTAGATAAATATGATATGTATTATATAAAGTTTGGAATGAGAAATGGGAGTACAAAAACTGTAAAAGCTTTTTGTGAAAAAGGTACTTTTCCAGAATTTCAAAGTGAAGAATTTAAACAATTACAACAAGTTTATGGCACTAACATAACGTTTGATTTCTTTGTAAAAAGATTAATTGGTCAAGATGGACTAATGAATAAAGAAGGACGAGACGATTATATTTATTTGGGTGGAGAGCTTTGTAAAAATGGATATATAGCTAACCGTAACATGCTGCAATCAAATGGAAAAACTGGACAACAAAACTTTGATACTAATTTATTTAATTTAAAATTACAGGTTGAGTCTAAAGAATATCTTTCCCGAAATAATGATATTAAAGGAAAAACTTATGTAACTAGTGATATTCATGGAATGTATGGATCATATATGGATATTATTAAAAAATTGACTACAAATGATCATCTAATTATTTTAGGAGATGTTATAGATAGAGGAACTGGTGGAATTCAAATTATTCAAGATATAATTAAACGAAAACAAGATAAACAGAATAATCCTGAAATTACTTTCCTTTTAGGAAATCATGAAATGCAATTTTTGGAAACAGTTGTAACGATGGCAAGAAGAGGACTACATAAAGACGATTTAATTAATATTATAAACTGGAGAAGGGCACGTGCCCAAATGGGATATTATAGCTTACATAATGATGAACATTCTAAACAAAAACATCGATTTTGGAATAACGAGTTCGATAAATATAATGTAAAATATCAAGAATTAATTAGTGAAAAAGGAGTAACGGACTGGGAATTAGACACAATAGGAATATGGTTAAATTCAAATAAAGGAACTACAACAATTTTTGATTTTTTAATTGGTGGACGTGTTAAAGATGTGAAAGAGCAAAATGAAATTTATAAATTTCTTTGTGATTCTTATGTGGCATTACCTCAAATTATAAATAAAAAAGATTATCTATTCGTACATGCTATGCCACCTAGAGATATAAAAATGATTAAAAATATGAAACAAAGTAAACAAGGATATAAATTTACAGAACTTACTAGAAAACAATATTCATTTATGTTACAAGAAAGAGACAATAGCACATATCAACAGGCTAAACAAATTGGATTTACAACAATTTGTGGGCATACTCCTGAATTTGGAACTATTCTAAAAGATGAAAATAATGGATTTATTAGGATAGATGCTGGTTGTGGACATAAACAGACTAAATCCAAATTAGCATTATATTGTATTGAAGATGATAGTATAGAATATTTTGATGAAAAAGAAGCTGCTTTAGAGCCACAAGAGTTATAAATAAAAATGATATTTCTTTTCATCCTAAATTTGATATTGTAAGTTATGCATTAGTAAAAGACTTTGCTAAAATTGGTATGGAAATTTCTTATATTACAAATGCATTTGCTAAAGATGAATTAGAAAACGAGTTTCTTTTTAAAATCCCTATAAAAGAAAAATTTCCAAAAAGAAATTTAGGTATTATCTTGCTTAAGTTTTGCTACAGAGAAGTTTATTGGAATAATTACGGAAGAAATGTATTGTCCCTTTGAATATTCTAGTAAAGAGACACAAGACTTTGAAAATGTACCATTTCCTTGTTGCAAAAACATTTATAATTATTGTACAATATATGGGAATAAAGATAGCTGTTTGGAAGAATGGCATAAAAATAATGATTAACCTATATGCTGACTGTTAATAGTTTTCTACCAAAACTATTAACAGTCAGCCATTTTATTATTAAAACATGCCTTTATAATATTTCCATGCAATAATATTTTTTGCTTTTTCATAAATTTCCTCTTTAGTAATTTTTCCATTAATTATTCCTGTTTTTACTGCTTTTATAATGTCATCATAACTTTCTTTTGATGTCTTATCTATTGTTACTATTATAATGTCATTTCCTGCTAAAATAGCATTTATTATCGCTTCCTCTATGCCATATTCATTTACTATTGCTCCCATGTTCATTGCGTCTGTAATAATAATTCCTTCAAATTTTAAGTCTTCTTTTAATAACTTATGTATTTTAGTTGAAAGTGACGCTGGATTTCGTGAGTCTATACTTGTTACTACGTTATGGCTTATTAGCACAGCTTCTGCCCCTTCTTCTATTCCTACTCTAAATGGTTGTAAGTCATTATTATATATATCATCATAAGTTCTTTCATCCATAGATGTAGTTTTATGTGTGTCAACATTATTTCCATAACCTGGAAAATGTTTTAAAGCATATGATACATTACTTTCCTTACTTGCTTTTATTACTGTTTTTGTAAAAATAGATGTTAACTCTTTTCCTTGTTTGAAGGATCTTTTATACATATAATCTGTTTCCTTTTCACATATATCTACTACTGGTGCTAAATTTAAGTTAATTCCTAAATTACTTAAAAATTTGCTTTTATTTATTGTGTCTTGTTTAATTCCTTCAAATCCTCTATTGTCATATATTTCACTTGAGTATTTAAATGGCTCATTTATTAGTTTATTATTACTACTAACTCTTACAACATTTCCTCCTTCTTCATCTACTGCTATTAAAAGTGGTACTTTTGAGACTTCATTAAATTTATTTATCTCATTTTGTATTTGTTTTTCTGTTTTATCTTTGAAGAAATCTGCAAAAAATAAATATCCTCCAAATTGCTTTTGTTTTAATTTTTCAAAATCACTTGTAGTATGTGTTCCTACCAAAAATAATTGTGCTATTATTTCGTCTTCGGTTAATTCTCTTAATTTTTCTTCTGCTTTTTCCATATAAATGCTAAGCTTTAATTTATTAGAATTATCTACTTTATTTTCTAACACATTTTTATTTTTGTTCGCCTCCTCTTGCACTACTTCTTGGTTTTTTATTGCTTTTGTTTTCATTTTTATATTTTGGGCAAGTGTAAATAGTAGTATTGCTCCTAAAATTAATATTAGAACAGTAATACTTATGCCTATTAATATTTTTCTATTATATTTTATTAACTTATTTTGTTTTTTGTTCACTTTCATTTACTCCTTTATTTCAGTCTATCAACTTTTCTATCCTTTTAAATAAATATTTTAGAATAGTAGTAATTAAAATATGTATAGTAACCATCTAAAAATAAAAATTGAATCCTTACAGCCCTTTGTCTTGAAGGATTCAATTTTAATATATAAATGCATAAAATAGATTATTTTATACTTCTAATTCCATTCTTCGAAGAGCGTTCAGTTAAACTAATGTATAATATCTCCAACTCATTATCATTCAAAGAGCTAAGAAATAATCGTCTCTACATCTTTCTTATATTAATGACATTATTGCTGTGTTTCTCCCTGCATTCTCTCCATCTACTCTATATGAATGCAATACTTCTTTATTACATACTGTACATATATTGCTTTCTATTATATTTTCTTTTAGTAATCCAATTTCTTCTAGCATTGTTCTATTAATTAAATTTGTATCTATAAAATATTTTTGTTTTCCTTCTTTTATCTCACCTTTTTCTATTATTCTATTATTCATATTCATATATGAAAAAGTATTTTCGAAAATATTTTTTACATCTTCATCTACTTCAAAATGGCATTTTCCTATTGCTGGTCCTATACAACAAATAATATCTTCAGGGTTCGAATTATACTCTTGCATCATTTTCCTTACTGCTACTTGTGCAATTTTTCCTACTGTTCCTTTCCAACCTGAATGAATATCTCCTATTACATCTTTTACTGGGTCATATAAGTAAATTGGTGTACAGTCAGCAAATCTTAAGGAAAACGATATTTCTTTTTTATTTGTTATAAGTCCATCTACTTTATCTGGTTTTTCTTCTTCACTATTTATTACTTGTACATAATTACTATGTATCTGTTCTTTTATTTTTACTAATTTATTATAATCTAATTTCAAACTATTATATAATCTCTTATAATTTACTCCATCATCTACTTCATAGTCATTACTTTTTGTTGTATAGCAATGCTTAACTTTATCTTTATATTCTAATAATTTTCTAAATTGCAAATATTCAATATCTCCATCTTTTATATGAATTATATTATTATTTGATAAGTTCTTCATTATATTTTCCTCTTTTCATGTATAACCTAACTATTTTTTACTTTTTTTATTTTTTCTAGTATTTGCTTTCTACCATCAAATAAAAATTCTATTGATTCCTTTTTATTTAATGTATCTACAATAGTTGCAAGTTGCATTGAGCAATCTACTTCATAATACCATTCTTGTTCTTTTATTGTTTGTGGAACATATGATAAATTAGTAGAATATAACTTACTAAATGCTCCTTCTTTATAGGCATTAATAAAACCTTGCATTCCTTCTGTTAATAATGTAAAACTTGCTATTAGATATATATGATTTGCACCACGCAATTTTAGTTCTCTTGCTACTTCTAACATAGATTGTCCAGAAGCTATCATATCATCTACTACAATAATATTTCTTCCTTTTACATCTGCTCCCATATATGCATGTTCTATAATTGGATTTTTTCCATTAACTACTATACTTAAATCTCTTCTTTTATAAAATACCCCTACATCACAATTTAACATTTCTGCATAATATCTTGCTCTTTCCATTGCTCCCATATCTGGACTTACAACTAATAAATTTTCTATATTATTAGCTTCTTTTTTTATTAATTCATTAAGAATTGTATGTGTAGGATAAAAGTTTTCAAATGGTAACCTTGGAATTGCATTTGATACATTTGGATCATGAGCATCAAATGTAATAATATTATCTACTCCTAATCTTTCTAGCTCTTGCAATGCAATTGCACAGTCTAAAGATTCTCTTCCTTTTCTTTTGTGTTGTCTTGCTTGATATAATAATGGCATAACAATTGTTATTTTAGAAGCATGACCACTAGTTGCTGATATCACTCTTTTAATATCTTGAAAGTGCTCATCTGGCGACATATTATGCTTTACCCCATGCATTTCATATGATACATTATAATTTCCTACATCTGATAATATATATAAATCTTTTTCTCTTACTGTACCTTCTATACTTATTTTTCCTTCTCCATTACTAAACCTACTATTTTTTAATGGGATAATATAGTTTGTCTTTTCTTTCCTTATTATGTTTAAATTTTCTTGAAGCTTTTCTCCTAGTTCTTTTACATTTTCCAATACAATTATTCCTAAGTTATTTTCCATAATTACTTCTCCTTTCTATTATTATTTATTCTATTACCCTAATTATATATTAACTTAATTCTTTGTGCAATAAAATTGAATTTAAATGTATCAATTAATTTCTTAGGGCCGCCAAAATGGCGACCCATACTATTCTTCCATAACTGGATCTATTATATTATACTTTCTTTCATAATCTTTTGTATCTTCATATGCACTATATACTTCTGATTTATTCTTTTTCAAAAAATTAATTATAGAATATACATCTATCCAAATTTGATTTGTTCCTTCTTTTTGTGATTCATCAAAAATTAGTTGCATTCCAAAATGTAAATGTGGCACGTTTATATTATTTACATTCTCTTTTGCAGAATATCCTGTCATACCTAAATATCCTATTACATCGCCTGCATTTACTATACTTCCTTCCTTTATATTCTTTGCATATGGGTGGTCTTTTCGTAAATGTGCATAATAATAGTATCTTTTTTTATCAAAACTTCGTATTCCTACTCTCCAACCTCCATATTGATTCCATCCACAAGCTTCTACAACCCCACTTTCTACTGCAATTATTGGTGTTCCAATAGAACCCATTAAGTCATTTCCTAAATGAACTCTTTTATATCCATAACTCCTACTATTACCAAAATCATCATAATGACTAAAATTATAATTTTTTGCAATTGGCAAAAATGCTTTTATTCCATACTTTTTTTGAAATATCTTTTGTCCATTATTATCTACTTCTATTTCATATTCACCTATAAACTCATCTAATATAGCTGTATATGCCTCTATATAATAAGAATATAATTTTTTATTACTAATTATATTTTCTATATTTTCTCCATTTTTCAATTTTTGTACTAAATTATCTAAGTCAGATTGCTTAAAGGATTTAAAATTACCACCATATTTCGTAGCTAAGTATGAAATTAATTCAATCCAATTTAATTTCACTTTTTCTTCGCTATTGTGCGATTTAATATCTAATGAAGAAGTTTTTTCTAATACTTCTAATGGAACATTAAAATCTACCCATTTAATGTATTCTTTTTGTTCTATTTTTTCTTCTTGCTTTACCTCTCCTATTTCTTTATTACTTTCCATTTCGTGTATTTTTTGTATTTCTTCCATTCTTAACATTTCTTTTATTTTTAAATTTTTATA
>CATLFA010000001.1 GCA_949927585.1 uncultured Clostridiaceae bacterium | reverse complement strand
TTTTAAATATTTAATATCGTCATCTAAAGGTTTCTCACCCTCAAAACTCTCACTGAACTTTAATTTACCTTCTTTAATCATTTTCTCAATAACATAGACTGCCATATGTTTATCAAAACATTCATTACATCTAATACCAACTTCTACGTCTTCATCATCGCAATCAATGAACGTATTCCCTTTACTAACACTAATACCCTTACTACACAATACACTTTCAAATGCATCAACTAATTTATTTCTCATTACTTCATCCATTCTATCCACTCCCAATCTGCTTCATCATTATCAAATAAATCAAACTTTAAAAAGTTAGTACAATATGCTATTAACTTAAAGTTCTTATTATTATACATTGTAGTGCTATATTCGTCAACTCGAATTGAATCCCAAAAGCTTCCATAAGGGTCAGCATATCTACCCCAACCCTTATTAACAAACTTTTCATCAACTTCAAATATACAACATATATCTGGGTCTTCAATAGCACCTTCTAAGTATTGCCAATCGAATTTAGGGTCATATTTAATATCTTCTAAATTATCCCCATCGCACTTACCAAAACAAAAACCTACACTATTTGTAAAACCAGTATGTTCTTCATTATTGATTAGTGTTTCACCATTTATAAATTTATTAAATTCATCAATACTCATAAATCTATATAAATACATTTTAAAACTCCTTTTAAAATTATTTTTTTGATGTTGAGGAACATCGTGACCATAAATCTATATAAATACATTAAATTATCTCCTTAACAATAGCGGCAATAGTTTTACCATCACTACCCGCCCCTATTTTAGCCTTTGCAGCCTTCATTATTGACCCCACACTCTTATCCTCTAATTCATTATACAGTCCTACAACTATGTCTGCAATTTCTTGAGGAGTTAGTTGTTTAGGTAAATATCTTTCCAATACAACTATTTCATAATCTGTCTGGTCTATTAAGTCTTGTCTAAAACCTTTAACAAATTCTTCACGAGCAACTTTTCTATCCTTTACTTCCTTAACAATAATATCAGTAATCCCATTATCATCTAATTCAATACCTTTATCTTTTTCGGTTTGTAATATTTTAGCTCTAATCATTTGAATAGTATTCTTAGCGATATTAGCCTTTTCCTTTTCATAAGAACTTTGTTCGTTGTTGAGCGAAGCGAACATTGACGCTTTTAAATCTTCCATTAATTTTTCTTTAATCATCACTTTCTCCTTTCACAACAGGTTTATATTGTGTTATTTGAATTCTTGTACCATCTTCTGTCCAACCAAACATTCCACCGTCTACGCTGTTCTGCATAAACGCAATATACTGTATTACCAAACGTATCAACACATTCATATATAAGATTATGTTTATAATTAATAGTAAAAATAAGTGTAATGACAACAATAATAATTGCAATTATACAAATTATATTCTCTAAGTCCACATTAGTCATCTCCTTTTAATCTTATTTCTAATTTATCTTTAACCATTTGAAGTATAGTACTATTTATTTCTTCTTTAATAAAGTTTGATGCATCGTGGATTGTATGCCAAGCACTTTCATCTTTTCTTCTTAATCCATACATAACCTCTTTTTCAACCAAACCACGAATAAAGCAATCATCATTCATTAACTTACTAATTTCGTTTTTAACAGTTTCTTTAATAACATTATCAACATACTCCTTAGTGATTCCTAAATCATTATGTATAACATTTTTAATTTCCTTATATATATTCTTATTCTCTTCCAAAATATCATCTCCTTAATTAATATAATCTTTAAAAATTACATCTAAAGCCTTTAAAGAAGCATTATGTATTATATTAGATAAAGTTTGAATATCATTAATATCCTTAAATATTTCATCTCTATCTATAAAGTCAATAGTAAGATGATACTTCCCAATATGAGTAAATGGAGTTTCCTTACCATCTATACCAACACTTTCATAAGAATCACTTCCAAATTCATCACTTATTAAGTTTTCTACTATATCTAATATTAAATGAATTTCTTTAGAGCTGTCATTTTGAACGCATCTAAGCAAACATAATAAAGGTAATTCAATAGCTATTTCATTCTCATCTTGTAACTTTATAGTTATTTTGTCTGTCTGAGAAGTGACATATTTACAAAAATCATAAAGTAGCTTAACAATCTTTTTATAGTAAATAAATCTATCACAACCAATTACAATTAAAGGTTTTAGTTTATTATCATCATCTATAAAAATTATAAAATCGTTAGCTTTGCACATATCAAACAAAACATCTTGTGGATTCTTAATACCATACATTTCTAAACTTAAAATTCTATTAACAGGAATAGTAATATAGGCTCTTTCCTCACCATTGTCATATATTGCACTACCATTTATACTTTCCATTATAGAGCTTAACTTATAAGCTACTTCATAATCTTTCAAACTAATCTTCCTTTCTTTTTCCTTCTTCAATACATCTTAATATATAATCTTTATTAACATCAACAATATCACATAAGAACTTACCCATCTTTTCTGGGTCAATAGTATCTCTGTCCCATTCACAATAAAACTTCATATGTGATTTTTCTTCATTCTTTTTAGCTTCATCGTCAAATTCTATACTAAAGAAACAAGCAGGATTAAATAAAATACCATATTCATCAAAAGTTTCGTTATTACTCCAACTATTTTGTCTTTTAACAACTTTACCAATACAATATCTTTTATCAATACCACTATCTAATAATTGTACCACACTATACTTAAAATCGTCAATAGTTTCCAACTTTACACCAAATATATTATCAAATTCTTTAGCGTGAACAGATAAAGTGTTTACAACCAACTGAGCACAATCATTAATTCTTTGTAACGATTCTTTCTTTTTCATTTCTAAAGCTTCTACTTCATAAGAACTTCTATTTACTTTGCAATAGAAATAACTAGACCAATGGTCTTCTTTTTCTTTAACTACAAAATTATCTTCAACAATACAAACTTCTAAGTCACGAACTCCATAATCTTCTAAATATCCTTCTAATTCTTTAGCGACCTTTTCGGTTAATTCCCTAATCTTATCTGCCATTTTATTTCACCTCTACATTATAATCTATTTTAATAGTATCTGTTGGCACAGTAAGTATTTTTCCTTTTTCTGTTTTAACATCTACTCTTATCCATAAAAACCATTGCCAGAAGTCATTTAATTTATTATGATTGTATATTGTTTTTAAATTAGGTTCTTCATTATCAGTTTCTTTTATATAAACATCTAATCCATTATTGTTTAATGTCTCTAATTTTTTACCATATTCTGAATCTGAAAAGAAGTAATAAGTATTAGTTGTTTTTGAACCGCTACTAAATCCACCACAACCTAATATAAAAGTTCCTTTAGAATAAGATTCAAGTTGCTTATCAAACTGAAGACCATAAATCTTATAATCTTCTTCAATATATTGATTATCAACTGTACCACAACAACTAGCAATGGCTAATACAAGAGCATATATTATTATTCCAGCAACACATAGTGCAAAGAAGGTTACTAAATAATATTTAACATAATACATTTTAGTACATCCACTACCAGCATTTGTTTTAGTATATATTGCACTTACTATCAAACATATTATTAATAAAATAATAATTAACATAATTAAAACCTCCCTAAAAAGAAATATACAGCTCTTCTATATAACGCTTCTTTAGCTTCTAAATCGCAGTCTTTGGTATGTTTTACAAACCAACCTCTATTATAGAATATATTATGGCTTCTCCATTCTCTAACTAAAGACCTAATACTTCGTTTTCCTTTATATATTGGTGCTTTCTCAAGTATATCCTTAATAATTACTTTCATTTGTTTCTTACTTTTAATTCTGTAAGAGTCAATTATTGCAATATTTTCAGGAGTTACTTTAACAGTCAATCCATTTGTTTTAAACTCAACCATAATTACTCCTCCTTAGCTAAACTGAAAACCTCACACCAACCATCAAGATGGTCTACTTCGTGACTAATTACTCTAGCAATAAATCCTCCACCTTCTATTTCTTTAAAGTTTCCATCTTCATCAGTATAACTACACCAAACTTTTTGTGGTCGTTTAAAAGTTCCATATTTTTCAGGTACACTTAAACACCCCTCTTTAGAATCTTGTTCTCCTCTTTTTCTAGTAATTACTGGGTTGATTAAAGTTATATCTTTTCCATTATAATGAATAACACAAACTCTTTTTAATTCACCAATTTGTACAGCAGATATTCCTACTCCGTGTTCTGTACTATGTAAAGTATCTTTCATATCTTGAATAAGGTCTTGCACATCTTTTGCAAGTACTTCACAACTTTTTTGTGTTAATATTTCCTTATCTTCTGGATAAGTTAAAATTTTTCTAATCATTTTTAGTTTCCTCCTTAATTTTGTCAATTTTCTTTTTAATTTGATTCCAATTATTAGATGATTTGATGTATAAGTTATATGACTGACCTATTTCTAAGTTATCATAATCTTGAGCATCTATTCTTGCTATATCAACATTCTTTTTACCGTCTTTTATAGTAGAATATACAATATAAGAGTCATTTTTTTTCTGAAACTTATAATCTATATTGGCAGTAATATTTTCGTAAACGAAACCTTCTTCAAGTGAATTAAATATTAATCCAAGTATGATTATAAATATTACTACAAAAATTAACATTAAAAAACTATCTTTAAACCATTCCATTTTTATCCCTTTCTGACAAATACTTGTCAATTTTTTATTAAAATTAACTACTAAAAGCCCATATTCCAATTAATATACATATTATGATAAATAATAAATAATGACCTGTTACGAAAATCATAAACATTATAAAACATAATATAATAAATAACAAAAATTCCATATTTTTTTCCTTTATTATATTGTATCATAAGATGTAATAAATGTCAAGGGCTTTTAGATATTTTATATTATATTTTACTTGACCATTTTTGTAGTCGTTCTATTGCTTGTTGTGGAGTATGACCATCCCATTCAGGAGCTCTTTCTAATTCTTTAACATTAAACATTTCCCAATATGGTTCTATATCATAATGATAAGTTACTTGACCAAATGGAGTATCTATTCCAACAATAAACATCCCATCATACATTTCATCATTAGGATTGTTATGTAATAAACTTTTCCAAGCTTTGTCTTTATTTTGATTACAAATCATTGAAAATAAAATAGCTCTATGATGATATAATTCATTAAATGTATGATATCCATCACTAATTGTACCAATATCTCCACCCATTTCTTTAAAACAGTTTATAGATAATTGTACATTATTTTTAGCTTCTTGAATTTCCATTATTCTTTCTCCTTCTTTTTTAATATTTTAACTTGACTTTTTAATTTACTTTCTTCAATATATTCTTCTTTCCCACATTTTGGACACTTCATACCTTGTAATGGTGGATTACACGTTAGCATTATATTTGTTGGTAACATTTCACAAAAGCATTTATCACATACACAAGTTTTCTTGATATATCCTACTATATCGAATTCTTCTTCTTTAATCATCCAAATTCATCCTTTCAAACTCTTTTTGTTCTTGTGTTTTAATTTGAATAACACAAGGTAAATTACGACCACATCTTTCACACATATCCCATTGCATAATAACATCTTCTTCAGTAAGATTCTCTCCACTATGTAAACATTCATTAAAACATTTTAAACAAAATTCTGCCATTATATTACCTCCTTTTAGATTGCAACAGCAGTATATTCTTTCAATCCAGTAGGTGGATTTGTTTGTGGCGTTGGTTTCCCTGTATGTATAACACGAGTACCATCAGTACAAAATTCTGTAATAACAGATAGCCATATATAAGTAGAGCTTGGTTTTACCCATAATTCCCAACCAGTATTTGTACAGATTAATTTTAAACCACTTGCTGGAAAATTATCTCTTATTGTTGTTGAATTTAAAGAATGTACTGTAAAAACTCCACTTTCAAGAAAACCAACATTATTTGCGTTTGCACCAGCAAAAGTTATTCTATACATTATTCTATTGTGTTCTGTATCAAGGAGCACAATAGAAAAGAATAAACTATCCCAATGTTTTGTTCCTTTTGTACCTGATAATAATTTAGTCCATCCAATTGTAGCTCCAGCAGAATATCTAGCTACTTCAGTTGCCACTCTTCCAAACATATCAGTTCCATAAACAGATTGATATTTAAAGTTATTCTCTAAATCGGTTAGTCTCTTAGAGACCCCCCCCCTGAATAATAACATCTCCATCTACATTTACATTGCCACCAATATTAGTGTTTCCTGTAACATAAAAATCTCCAATTACTTTACTTGTTTTTAATTGTGCCATTTTAAAATTCCTCCTTTTTAAATTTTAATTAATTGCAAATGTTACTTGATTTAATGATACCCAAGAAACACTTGAATTTACAACCTCACTATATCTAATACCTATATAGCCTGATGGGCTAATATCTAATGTAATATTAGATGTTTTATTTCCAGCTCTAACAGAAAATATACAATTCCTTATAGGTCTATATCCTTCTGGAAGTAAACATATAAGATGTTTACCCTCTGTAACAAGTTCAAGGTGTTTGATTAATCCTCTACAATATACAATTCCATCTTTTAAACAACATTGTAAGGAATCATAAGTATTATTACTATTATAGTTTTCCCAACCATTTAATAAATTTAAGTCAATCCAATTTGGTAAAGATGAATCTTTACATTGTTGAATATATGTAAATTCTGACATATCTACAACCATTTTTGCATCCCATCCAGATAAAAATTTTGTATCGTCTGTATCTTGGTATCCTAAAAATAATTCATCTATAAAAATATTTATATAGTTATTTTTTATACTTCTAATATCTGATGCACTTTTAAAAATTAACCATAATTGATTATTAGAATCTAATGCAAAATATACTTCTCTAATTATACTCTTATTTGTGATAAAACAATATGGACTATATAAAATATTAATATTATTAGGATTTTGTGGATATAAATATACAAATACTTCAAATCCAAAAGATGAGTTATATAATTGGATGTGTCCTCGTATTGTAATCATTGTGTGTAAATTAATAGTAACATTTCCAATTTTTATAGCAATATCTTTTTCTTTATATTGACCTAAAGATTTTTGAAAAGGTTTATATATCATATTTTGTGCATATACTTGATTAGTTATATTGAGTTTATTTGGTAAATGGTCTGATAAGAGACCCCCCCCAATATTAATATCTTTTTGAACCGTTACGTCATCAGTAACTGATAATTTCCCATCTATTTTAGTATCTTTTAAATTACTCATTGCTAAATTCCTCCTTTAATTTTTTAATAACTTCTTTAGAATCCTCTGGTGTAAACCAAAATTCAAATATTCCAAAGTCACAATATGTGTAATCTAAACCTTCTATATTATTAAGTACATCCTTTGTGTGTTCTTCGTCTCCCTTAATTCTAGCATATACATCATATATATTTTTGCTTTCATTAAAGGCTAATGTAGTATTCTTAAAACTTCCAATTTTTTCCAATTGGTTTAAAATCTTATCTTCATTCATAATACTTTCTCCTTATTCACTTATTAATTTTAACTTTTTCTCTTTTAACCATTTATTAAAGAAGTTTCTCTCTTCATCATCCATAAGTCTTTCACATAGACCTCGAACTTGAAGTATTTCATCATCTATAACTTCGATGGTAATTAATGAGGTATCTGGTTCTTCAGCTCTTCTTAGAAAGAATATAGAGCAATCTCCACGATTAACTTTATTTACATAACTTCCTACACAATGATGAAGATTAATACCTTCTTCAATTAAATCTTGAGATGTTTTAGCACATATTATTGTATATTCTTTATCAGAAAACTCTAAGTTTTTGTTATGTTCTTTTAACTGTAGGATTCTTTGTTCTTTAAAATATTCTTCATTTAAGTTAAATATCAGACAAGCTCTATCGTGAAATTCTTTAAGGTGCTCTGGATATTTTTCTTTAACCTTACCGTAAATATTTACTTGCATACTTAATGTATCGTCATAAAGCTCTAAAATCCTGTTATCTATCTCTGGTATTCCTTGACTATATAAATCTTGGAATAAATATGTACAAAATCTTCTAAAGTCTAAGTTGTAGTTTTCTAAAAGATTATTGAATCTTCTCCACACATAATATACCTTTAAGTCATCTTCTACATAGTCATTAATATATGGTTCAACTCGAGAATCAGAGTTGTTATATATATCAAGAAATAATCTTACATAGTCAATAGAATATTTATCATATATAGAATATAAAAAAGTTACAAAGTCAGTATTTAATTGTTTGTTATATTCCTTATCTTTTCTATCCAACAAAACTTTGTCATCCTGACAAATTTTTATTATTTTTGATAATTTATTAAAATCTAAGTTGTTAAGCTGGTCTAATTCTCTATTTTTATTGTAGTTACTGGTGCTAATATATTCATCAGGGTTAATTCCATATTTTACCAGTTGTCTAAAAGTTTCATATATCTTTGAGTGTAGATTTAATAGTCGATATGAAAAGTTATCTATATAACTACATTGAAAATATTTGTTTTTAAACTCTCCAATTTGTTGTAGTGATGAATCGTTTTGTAAAAAGTTTTCTATTTGTGTTTTTGATGTAATAGGAGAATCTTTTTTACTTTTGGGGTCTCTAATAAATAATAGGTTATCGCTTGCGATAAAACATAATTGCCTTTTAATTCCACGAGAAGTATCTCGTTGAATTATAAAGTCACTTCCGTTATCAAATATTAGTGAAAATGTATATTCTGTTGGTTTTGATTTTTTTGTAGTTTTATCAATATTTAATTGTAAGTAATCTTTAATGCTAAGTTGTTCCATTATTAAAACTCCTTTCTTTTGATTAATAGTGTAGCGCCGCAGCAGTAATAGGACACGAGGGGAGGAACGTGAGTTCCGCCACGAGGGTACTATCCAATCCTACATTATAGTATATTTTAACTTCATTCTTGCCTTACACCAAGGGCAAGTAATATATTTATGCATTATATAATCTCTATTTAGATTTAGAATCTTTTTGATTCCTGTTTCATATGGAATTCCTTGAATAGAAACCTCAATATCATCTTCTTTAAAAGAGAATTTGCATCTACAATGTGGGCATTCTAATTCATTATCCATTCCTCTATCAAAGGCATTTTCTTTTCCTTTTTCATTAATTATCATCTTTAGTTATCTCCCTTCTGAAATAGATTTAATTTCTTATCTCTTAACCAAACAGGTAAATCTTTTAATACAAAGCCAGCTGCACCTTTATGACCTCCACCATCAAATTGTTCAGCAAATTTTGCACAATCAAAATCTTCTTTTTGAGAGTATATTGAACATTTCCATTTAACACCATTGTTACAATAAATAATTACTGCATCATAGTTATTTATTAAATCTCCAAATATCTTGCTATTTGCATTTCCAACATTTAAAACAAAAAAGTCATTTGTTTTATATTTTACTTCATATCCATATCTTTCACAATATATTTTACCCCAATTATGGAAGAATTGCATCATTATATTTCCATCTCGAATTGCATTTCTTATTTTTATATTACTGCTTATTAGTTCCTTAATTTCATCATCTATTGGAGTAAAATCCTGAGCTTCAAAGAATATCTTATATGGTTCTGCATCTTGATACATTTTATTCCAAATATCCCAGCTATTAACCAATCTAATTGCTAATGGAATAGGACTTTTATCCTGTTCTGTCTTACTATCTTTTGTTTTATCTAAAAAATATGTAATCTCTTGGATATCTTTATTAAAATATCCCCAACACCAAGTAATTAGTGCAGCACTTGCTCCAATATATGATATACCATTAATTAACCCTTCTTGAATATATTTATCAATTAATTCTTTTTTACTAATATGATGGTCTATTATAGTTACCATTCCTGCTGATTGACTTTCAACTATTTGTTGTAATATTTCTTCATCAGGACAACAATCAACAAATACTATTGGATTTATTGCAGATGCTTTCTTTACAGCATCTAATATTAAGTCTTGTTTATCATATTCAAATTCTATTACCTTTAAGAATCTTTTAACATTTTCGTTGTAACCATTATCTACCATTCTTATATACATATTTGCAGATACAATACCATCCATATCTCCGTGATAGAAAACAATCATTGTTCTATACCTCCTTGAGTATATGTTATATTTTCTAATGTTTCAACTTTTTGCTGTAAATTATGAATCTCTTTGTTTGTTGCATTTAGAGCTATACATATAAGAGATACAACAATTGCTATAAGCACTATTAGACATTTGAAAAAATTTTCCATTATATTTCACCTCTTTTGTTTTTGTCACCTAATTCTTTTAAAAATTTAGATAACTCATCTTCCATTTTAAATTCCTTATTCTTGTTTACAAGTTTCTTTAGAAAATCTTCTAAGAATAAAAGAATATTACAAATATCTTCGTCTAATTCAGCGAGAAATACTTGTTCATTTGCGTTTTGGCACTCTATTAAATTCTTAGTATTTGACAAGTATTTGTCATCATACGTATTTAAAAATGTTAGTAATTCAATTTGACCAGCTATAATGAAATTACCATATTCCACTTTTCTATTCACTATTTGATTCACAATAGAAGTAAATGCATTAGCAGCAGAATATGTGTCTTCATCAACACTACCTCTTTGCATAGTTTTTTTGAAAACATCATAAGCACAATTTTTTTGATAGTCAAACGTTTCTCTAAAATTTTCATATTCATTTACGAATTCGTCAATTATTTTCATAAAATTCACCACCTATTATTTAAAAAATTTTTTATTTTCTTTATAAAAGTCATAATCTTCTTCATCCAATGCTTTAAGCAGAGTATGACCGATGTATTTGTCTATTAACAATTTCTGTTTCAGACATTCTAGCAAGTAGAATATCTAACATCTCATCAGGAATTGTTTCATTTGAATGATTTGGAAAACTCATAAATCTTATTTGTCCAGATTCTGGATAAATATATAAGCAAGATTTATTTTCTAATGGTCTAATGTATGACATAGCAAAACCTCTCTTTCTTAACTATATCCATATTATATCATAAGCTGAAAGATTTGTCAAGTAATTTAAAAAAATTTTAAGGGAAATTTTCTTCCCTTAAAATCGCTAACTAAATAATCTGTGTTTCCCATATAGTAGTAGGAATTATTTCATTGCTGTCTAAGTATTTGTCAAAATGGTTTAGAAGTTTGGAAGTATTAATATTCTTTTCTATTTTTTTCCTTAATATGTTGATAGTTCTTTTGTTTGAACTATTATTTAATTCAAACATTAAAGATTTATAGTCATTCATAGTTCTTAAAGGTTTTCTGTTTTCGATAATTCTATGCCAGTTGCTTAATTCTAATGATATTATATTATTAAATAAAGTGTTAAGTATTTGTGGGGAGTATTTACACAAATATAATATATCTCCAGAATCATTTGTTAAGTAAACAGAGTAGTCTGTGACTCTTTCTGTAAATCTATTCACTCCATATTTAATGGTTATTCTATCCAATGAAGGATATTTATTACTTTCTTTATCTATGTAGTATGTTCTGCATACTATTTTTACGTTGTCACAAGGAACAACTGAAAAATTATAATTAATAGGAAGTACCTTGATATTTTTCAATACTTCTATTGCTTCCTTCTGTTCTAATTGCTGTACCAACTCTTTTTCCTCCTTTAACTTTTTCTTATAAAAATTACCTCCTTCTTCTCTTTGTTTTACACATTATATTATATAAGAAGAATAAAGTCAATATTATTTCTTAAAATCCATTAAAGAATTTAAAAAACCGTTTAAAAGTAGATGCTGTCTAGGTTTGATGTACATCTCAAAATCAATTTCTACACGAACTTTTTTGGAATCAATTGTGTATTCAGCAATTT
This sequence comes from uncultured Clostridiaceae bacterium, assembly GCA_949927585.1. GTDB lineage: Bacteria > Bacillota > Clostridia > TANB77 > CAG-508 > UMGS1663. Next base: position 133,813 of record CATLFA010000001.1, on the reverse strand, counting down.
CTTTTTCATCCATTATTTTAAATATAGGATTAAATTCTTCTTCAGGTTTTATTTTTAGGATAATCCTTTCAGATATTATATCATCCATTGTAATTTTTTGTTCAACCATTACTGAGTTTTCAATCCTATTTACTATATCTTCAAGTTTATGTTTTAGCTTCTTATCAAAATACTTTCTGCTTATTAACAAATTTTCACTGTATGTTCCAATATGTTTAATAAACTTACTAAAATTTGAGTTATCAAATGTTTTATTCCTCAAAATATAATTACCATCTGTATCTTTTAGATAATCTAAATTTATGTTTCCACCATCCATACATTATCCCTCCTTTGTTATATGGAATTATTTAATCATATTCTATTTTATTTGTCAAGTAAATATACCAATTTTTTAGAAAAATTTTTATAGGGTTTTCAAAATCCTCGATATAGCGTATTTTTTTTAGTTTTTTCGTTAGAAAAAAATAAGAAAATAAAAATAGGGGGTTTAAAGGGGGGGGGGTGGAGAGAGCGAAAGGTCGTGTATTATATATATAATAATTTTTTAATAAAAAATGATATCAAACCTAAGTGGCTCTAAGAGTATCGGTCGTAACGAAAAAAAGTCGTTCTGCCACAACGGATACAGAAGATGAAAATCTGGAAACTACTGCCGCTCTAAGTGTACAGGATTTGAATCGCTACAGACTTAGAGCCACATAGGATACAGAAGATTTTTTCAAACTATCCATTTTTTAGTATCATAAGATGTAAAATATATTAAGTAGATGATTTTAATTGGTACATATTAGATACAGAAGTTATCCACATTTTATCCACAAAGTTATCCACATAAAAAACTGTCGCCCGTATATTTTTAATAAAAATTAGTATCAAACCTATGTGGCTCTAGGTATATATCGTTTAACGAAAAAAATCGCTAAACAGTGGGGAAAACGAACGATTGAAATGTGAATTACTAACCAGCAGTTTCAAAATCTCAACTTTACTCGTGGGTGGGGGCAAAGATTATTATTGTTTAGCTGAAAACTACGAGGTATAGTTTTTTATGCAACTAGCAGTTGAACTTTAGAATTTTTGATATAAAAATTGTTAAAAGTCTTTATTTTCTAAGTAAATCATTATACTCTTAATAAAAATCCAACTGTCAGTTATGTTTTCGAGGTAGAAATTTTTTGGAAAAATTTTTAGAAAAATTTTTATAATATATATAGAGAGGTAAATAATTATGGAGGTGAGAAAATGGCGATAGATATGGAATTAGTAGTAGGAACAGAAGATTATGAGACTTTGCAAAGATATTTTGAAAGTAGAAAATGTGATTATCCTTCTAGTATAGAACTTATGCAAGATAGAATAAAAAATGAATATATTCCAGAAAGGTGGGAAAATGATGAGGAGTATAAAGTTAGTGATAGACAACGAACTCTTAGAAGAATATCAAGAGTATTGGAAGAAATTTCATCCAACGAGCAAAAATCATCCATTGGCAAAACCTAACAACAAAGATAAAACAAAAGGGTACATATATGGTTGTTCAATTAATGAATTTACCAACTTACCAAATAGAATTATGCAGAATAATTTAAAGCAAAATTGGAAAAGTTTTATAGTTTGGTGGGCGAAAAAGGAAAAGATAAATGGTTGGAAATTGGATAAATTTGAAATTAATTATAAATGGGTATTTGATAGCCAAAGAAGACACGATGCAGACAACTATGTATTTTTTAATAAGTTTATAGCTGATGGATTATCAGAAGCAGAAGTAATTACTGATGACTGCTTTGGGAATATGTATTTAGTTTTAGATGGAAACAAATATGTTGAGAAAGAACACCCAAGAGTAGAGATAACAATTAAAGAATTAAAATAAAAAGTTTCACGTAAAACTTTTATGAGGAGGAATTTTAGATGAATAAACCAATAGTTTTATTAATTAGTGCTAAAGCACAACACGGAAAAGATAGTTTTGCAGACGCTTTTATAGATGAAGCACAAGTTAAATTGGGATATAGATGTTTAAGAATTAAATATGGAGATGTTTTAAAATTTGTTGCCAAACAATATTATAACTGGAATGGAGAAAAAGACGAAACAGGAAGAACATTATTACAATGGTTAGGGACAGATATGGGTAGGAAAAATAATGAAAATGTTTGGGTAGGATGTGTTAAAGAAATTGTTAAAGCATTACAAACAGAATATGACTTTGTGTTAATACCAGACTGTAGATTTCCTAATGAACTAGATTGGTCAGATACACCATTCTTTACATATTCAATAAGACTAAATAGAAAAAACGAAGATGGTAGTGATTTCGATAATGGGTTAACAGAAGAACAAAAGAATCATCCATCAGAAACTTCTTTAGACAATATTCAATTAAATTACGAGATAGAAAATAAAAGTTTAAATGATATAAGATATGCAGTTCAAGCAATATTAGAAGATATATTAAAGATGGATAAAGAGGAATGTATAGGAGGATAAGCCGTGGCAAAGAATAATTTATTCTATATTTTTAAGTTTAATTCGGATTTCTTAATAAGAAATGCTTTAGGAAAAGATATGGAGTATGATACCTTTCAAGCCAGAAAAGATTTGAATTTAGTAAGTTTAGCGGACAATCAAACATTTCAATGTCTTAGAAAAATTAAAGGAGTAGAATTTAATAGAGAAAAATTAGATGCAATATATAAGATAAGAAATGATGAGAAGTCTTTACCAAAAATGAAACAGAATCAACAGAAAATAGATGAGTGTCAAAGACAGATAGATGAGATATTATTTATTCCAGATATAATTAATGTAAAGATGAATAATAAACAACACTATAAAGACTTAGTAAAAACAGGATTTAAGATTAATGGAATAAAATTTGTTAGGTTTGTATGTACAGCAGCATATCTAAGACGTAATGTAGTATGTTTTATTAATGAAAAATACTTCGCTCAAATTAATGAAATACTTATGTGTGGTCTGGATGGAAAGTTAAAAGAAACAAATCTAGGAAAATATAGTGCATACTATGGGCTATTTATGAGTGCAATAAATAAAGTAACAACTCCAAATGTTTGTGTTATTAATGATTATGAAACAGATTTGCCAAATCAAGAAGTAAATTATATAACAACTAATGAATATGGAGAAGAAATAATTGAGAGAAGAACAATGGATTTGCCAATGAATTGGTTTGATGGAATGGGATTAATAAGTCCAAATATGGCTCAAAAATGGGCAGAGGATTTAGATTTATCATATTTGCCTGCTGGATTTATAGTAAGAGCTCCATATATAAAAGGTCTCTGTGCCCCCTTTGACTTTCATAAATTTGCTAAAGAAGTTGCTCACACTGACAAGATAAAAGATGTATGGGGGAAAGAATATGATATAGACAACATTGATGTAATATTAACCGTATCACAATTCAAAATGTGGAAACAATACGAAAACTGGCAAGACTACTTATACTACTTCAATAAATATGAACATTCTTGGGGAGTTTCAAGAGTGAATAAAGAGAAAGATGATGAGTTTGTCTTGACAAACTACCAGTATTTGCAAACATTAGATTTAAGTAAAGAAGATATTCAAGAACTAGCAAGACCTACAATAGAATGGATAAATAGTATTGGTACAGGAGATTTAATGAATGTTTTACTTTATCTAATGGGAAGTAGAAACGATGATTTAGAAGAAGCAGAGGAAATATTTAATGACGTTCAAATGGATTTTGTAAAAGCAATTATGTTAAATCCTGATTTACTAAAAGATGAGTATGTTAAAAGTCAAATTTTAAAAACTCTAAAACGAAAAATTAGAGATGCAAAGATAGGTAGATTGTGGGTTAGAGGAAATTACAGTTTTCAAATATCAGACCCATACGGATTGGCACAATGGGCATTTGGGATGGACGTTACAGGGCTACTTAAAGCTAATGAAATGTATTGTAACTTCTGGAATGAAAGAACTAATAGTAAGAAAATATTGTGTAGTAGAAGTCCATTGGTACATAGTTCAGAACATTTAGTAAGAGATTTGGTAGTAAATGAAGAAATGGAAGAATGGTATCAATATCTATGGAGTGGAATCGTAAACAGTATTTGGGATATTGCGGTTGTAAATATGTCAGATAGTGATTATGATGGTGATATTATATTTAGTACAGATAATAATATTATGTTAAATAGAACAATGCCATCTCCACCTGTAACATATGCTAAACGTAAAGCACCAAATCATAAAATTACACAAAGTAATCTAATAAAAAATGACTTACACGGATTCGGTAGCCAAATAGGACAGATAACTAATGTAGCAAGTTCAATGTTTTGTAAGCAAGCATTATTTAAACCAGATACTCCAGAATATCAAGAACTAGAAAAAAGGTTAAAACAAATGAGAAAGACACAAGGTTGTGAGATTGATGCAGCCAAAGGATTAGATAGAATTCCAATGCCTAAAAATTGGAATCATAAACAAAAAATTGATTATGAAAATGATACAGAAGAAGAAATCGAAAGGAAAGAGTTTGAAAATAGGATAACAGTAGATAAGAAACCTTATTTTATGAGTTACATATATCCTCAGTTATTACAAGATTATAAAAAATATGTAAATAAAAACAATACAAAATGTATTCGTTATACTGGCAAAACATTAAATCAAATCTTTGATACTCCAGCAGAAGAAAGAACTGATACAGAAAAAAGAATGATTTACTTATATAATAGATATATGCCAGTAATGAAGAATGATTGTATTATGAACTATTTATGTATGCATATAGAAGATACTGATTTTAATTTAAAATATTTCAAACAAAAAGAAGACTTCGACTGGACTATTTTATTAAATAAAGAATATGAAGTAAAGAAACGTAGTGCATTATATGCAAGGATTACAGATATTCTACAGAGGTACAAAAATACACAAGCAGATATAGCATATTCTGTAAACGCTCTAATGGAAATTTCAACTTCTTCAAAAGAGTTAGATGAATATATCAAAGAGATGAAAAATATAAATCAAATGTTCTTTTTAGAGAAAGAGATAGAGCATATTGGACTTCCTAGAGAAGAGATATACAACTATTTTGTAGATTTAATATATACAAAGTATAAACAAGGGCATCACATTTTATGGAATATATTTCCTGACCAGATATTTAAAGCAATTAATAAAGGGAAAATGGCTGTCCCAGTAAAAGATAATGATGGAGAGTATGTATATTTTGGAGAAAATTATTCATTTAAAATAATGGATATTAATTTAGGAGGAGAAGAAGAATGATAATTTTTGATGAAGTTCTTTATGCAGAACAGATAATACGAAATGGTTGTTCACAAAGAAATGTTTTAGTAGACTTTAAAATATTAGCAAAGTATTTTATTCATTATAAGCATAGAACAGACCAAGAAGCTAGAGAAGAAATGCTTAATATATTAAAAAATTCACAAACCTTCATCCCAATTAATTACTTAGTTTTAAAAATAGACAAAGCAATAAGTTTTGCAAAGACAGAAAACCTAAAAGTAATGAACTCAGTAATTATATATAAAGAAGAAGTAGATATTATAAATAATACAATAGATGAGTCTTTAAGGGATTTAGCAATAGTATATCTATTCCTTTCTAAATGGTCAAATGACGAAAAAGGGTTTTTTGTTAAAGAAGCTGATGTTAAAAAACTATTGGGTAAACAATCATTAAGAAATAAAGATTTACAGATTAAGAATAAATTACTAGAAGATAGCGAATTTATAAAGTTTGTAGACACAAGAACTAAAGAGTTAATTAAAGTGTTAATCACTAAAGAAGATGGAGAAGAAGCATTTAGAATAAACGATTTCAAACATCCAGTATTACATTATAGGCAATATCTTGGAGAGAAAATTAAAAAATGTGAGAACTGTGGATGTTTGATAAAGATAACATCAAGCAACAATAAATATTGTAAAGATTGTAAGAAAGTCATTAAAAATTTACAAACAAATCAATCAAAGCAAAGAAGTAAAACAAACAAAAGTTTGTAATGGAAGAAAGCGAAAAATCTTCAAACTTATAGCAGCCCTTATGGTTTGAAGGTATATATACAAATTATAAGTAATGAATAGAAAGATAAGCATTTCTATTTTAGAAAATTAAATTTTAGAAAGGAGTCATTAAAATGGCAAAATCAAAAATCGTAGAAAAACACAATTTATCAGTAGAGGGAGTATTAAACATCAAGGATGACAAAATCGTAATTGAGGTAGAAGACTTAGGAAGTAGAAATCTAGCAGCAATGTTAGAATCATTTGATGGACAATTAGTTAAAATAGCTGTTGCTAAAACTACTGGTATATTAGCAGAAGATGCTTTAGAAGAAGATGAAGAATAATACAAGGGAGAAAATTCTCTCCCTTCAACTAAATTTTAGATAGGAGAATTTATATGGGATTAGGAAGAGATAAAGATGAATCTCTTACAGAATATAAAATAAGAATCTGTAGTGAGAGAGAGAATTTAGGATTGACTTGGGATGAAGTAGCACAAATCTTAAATGAAGAGTATGGGGATAATTATGGAGAAAGCAAGTATCGTAAATGGTGGTATGCTTTCAATGAAGGGATGAATTATGTAAATTCACTTGAAGCAGAAAGGAATGAAGCAGTTAAAGAGTTTGTTGGAGAGCAAAAAAAGGATTTCCAAATATTAAAAACTGGAGAACAGTCATCAACAATTGTCGCAAAACTAAGTGAAGAACAACTTAAAGACCCAGATTATCTTTTAAAACTACACGGATATGACCCAAATGAATGGGAACTTACTGGAGCAAAACAATCAATATGGAATAATAAATTAGACAATGAATTGTATAGTTCTAAAATAACAGTTAAACCACGAGAAGGATTTAATTGGAGTGAAGAAAATATTAAAAAAATATTCGACAGAATTGCTAACGATGATGTAATTCACTCTTGTACTGAATATGCAAGAATAGTGGAAAAAGATAATGAACCAATAGAAAGAAGAGAAATCGCTGTAATTGGAGTTGCAGATTTGCATTATGGATTACTTGCAAAAGATAATTTGAGTGAAGAATATAATATGAAAATAGCAGAAGAAAGATTTAATAGTATTATCACTGATGTAATAAGAAGAAAAAGTAACTTAGATATTGTTGAAAAAGTTGTGTTATTAATAGGAAACGACTTCTTAAATGCAGATAATATTCAAGGAACAACATCAAGACATTTTACACAACAAGACCAAGAAACAAATTGGTTTGAAATAATTACTAAAGCAACTGAAATGCTAATAGAAGGAATTGAAAAACTAAGATTTTTCTTCCCACAAATTGAAGTAGTTAATGTAAAAGGAAACCACGATGAAATGTCTATGTTTGGGATTATGCAAACATTAAATGCTTATTATAAAGATAGTAGTTCGGTAACCATAGATATTGGAGCAAAATATAGAAAATATTTAAGATATGGTTGTAACTTAATAGGAATGTCTCATAATGAAAAAATAAATGACGTTGCAAAAATAATGGCTGCCGAAGCAGGAAGAGCTTGGGGAGAAACTACATATAAAATGTTTTTACTTGGACACCTTCATACAAAACGTCAATTAGAAGATGACCACGGAGTAGATATTTATGGAATGAGTTCTGTTGTAGGAGCATCAGATTGGACATCTGGACAAGGATATTGTGGAACAAATAAAATGAGTCAAACTTTTATTTTAGATAAAGATAAAGGATTAGTTGAAATAATTAATACAATAGTTGAATAATAAAATATACGGCACCACTTGTGGTAGCCGTTTTTATATCGGAATATAGCGCAGTTGGTAGCGCACGGCGTTTGGGACGCTGGGGTCGTAGGTTCAAATCCTGCTATTCCGACCAAGAAGGAATATTTATTAAGGAGGAAATAAAATGGTATTTAAAAAGAAACCCGTATATGTTGAAAGTTTTCGTCTTGGATATGATAAGATTCCGACTTGGTTTCAAGAACAAGTTAGGATGAATAACGTATCAAATATAGATGCTTTTTTAGAAAATGTTAATGAAATAGTAAAAATTAAAACTCTTGAAGGAGTAATGAATGCGATACAAGGAGACTTTATTATAAAAGGAGTTAAAGGAGAAATTTATCCTTGTAAGGCAGAAGTTTTTAAAGAGACATATGATTATATATTATTAAGACATATTGCTGAAGGTGATGAATTAGCTGATAAATTTATATTCTTAGATGAGGCTAATTATTTAGGAGCAGATGCAGGAGATATTATTGTTTTTGATGAAAATCATAAAATAATGAGTGAAGAAAATGAAGATGGAACAGTAAATAAAATTCTAATTTACGATAATAATGATGGAACAGTAAATAAAATAGTGCTATATGAAGATGGAGAAAGAAAAATGGATAAAGTTTTATTACCAAAATCATTTAGTATGGCAGTTTCAAGAGTAGATGAAAAAAAAGTTGCTTATGAGTTTATTAGAGTTGAAAGAGAAGAAGAAAAATTAGAAGACACTCCAGAAGTTCCAGAGGAACCAACAGAATAATTTTAGAGGAGTGATTTTTGATGATAACGATATATAAAATGACTAACCGAGAAAATGGTAAAGCTCTTGTTGGTTGTACTGCAAAAAAAGATTTAATATTGGCGAAAAGAACTTGGATGAATAATGTTACGAAATCATCATATAAAGACTATGAATTAGCAAAAGACAAAAAAAAGTATGGAGCTGATGTCTTTGATATGGAAGTTTTAGAACAGGTTGAAAATAGAAGGAATCCAAAGGCAGAAAAGTCAATAGCAAATGAAAAAGCAGATGACTATATATCTTCTTTAAAAACCCTTGAACCAGATGGATATAATAAAAGTTTCTTGGGGATTAGAAAGATGAAACCAGATTTCTATGAAAAGAAAAAACAAGGAGATACTCCAATTATATCTATAGATAGCGATATTTCATATGGAACAAAAAATTTATTAGAAAATGAGATGAAAGACTTATATGGAATAAATGGAGTAGTAAAGCCAGATTTTCGAGGAAAAAATAAAAACTTTTTTACAAAAGATACTGTTGATGGATTAAGACAATTAGCAGATGATTTAGAAAAATATGGAAATATAGAATCTTTATCTATTATTCCAAAAAAATTAAGTGACGAAGTCAGAAATAATGGCGGAGCACTAATGGATTTATTAAATAGCAGAACAGTACTTAATGAAGATATGGAATATATGATTATTCCATCACATCACATTCAATGTATTAGATGTGGTAGATATCTATCAAAAGACCATAGTTTTTATGACCATATTGATAAATTAGTTACAAAAGATGGTAAAATACATATTTGTAGTGGTTGTTTAGAACAATATTGCATACAGACATATGAAATGTGTAAAAATCCATTATATGTAATAATATCTGTATGTCAGATTGCAAATGTTATTGTTGACCAAGAAGTTGCTGAACTTGTATGTAGACAATGGGAGAATAGAAAAGGACATCCAAAATCATTATTTGTAAGTTATTTAACTGAGTTAAAACGAATGTATGGTACAAAGAAAGAAGCCCCTACAACAATGTTAGAATTTAGAAATAGTCATTTTGTTGGGGATATTTTTGGATATGAGGAATATCATCCATTAACTTCAAGAGTATTTATAAAAGAATTAAATGAAGGCTTGGTTGAGAAAAAAGTAAAGGTTGAAAATGAAGTAGTTGAAAGTATGGAAGATAAATGGGGTAGAGGATTTAAGCCAGAGGAATATAAATCAATGGAAGAAGAATACCATAAATTGGAAAAATTTTTAACTAAAAAAACAGATTTACATATTGAAGCCTTAAAAAAATATATAATATATAGTTTAAAAGAAAAAATAGCATTAGCAGAAGGAAAAGACTTAAAAGAAATAAAAGAATGGAGTAGTTTGGCAGATAAAGCTGCTGACAATGCTCAATTAAAAGTTAAACAATTAACAGGTGATTTTGGAGATGGAGTAGATAGCTTTGCTCAATTAGCAGAAACAGTTGAGGAATACTATTCGGCAATTCCAACATTACCAAAAGCAAGAAAAATGCCATATGATGATATGGACTTCTTAATTTGGCAAAATGTTAATTATATAAGAAGACTAGAAGGAAAACCAGAAGCTTCTTATGAAGATATTTATCATTTTTATGATGAAGAACTAACTAAAAAGATGAGGGATTCTGGAATGACAGATGACCAAATTGAACAAGCAAAAAATGAAAGAAATGCAATATTCCAAGACTTATCAGATACTTATCAAGAACCTTTATGGTTGTTACCAACGTTTGGTGATGATGAGGATGAGGACGGTGATGATGAGTAATGACAGAACAAGAAGTACAATTAAAATTAAAACAATGGAATCCAAATAATTTTGCACCTAAAAGCCCTTTAAGAAATCAAATATATTATGAGCATTTTATAAGAAATAGTCATAAATATGCTGAATTAATTAGCTGGCTTAGGTTTTACCCAGATATATACTATGATATGATAAAACCAAAAGGAAAAAAAGCAATAAATTTCGATGACCATCAAAGGATGCAATTAAGAATATTAGCTAGATTTCCTGACCCATATTTATGTATTCCAAGACGGAACTGGTAAAACAATGCTTGATGTTTTATATTTGTACTTTTTGGCGATATTTTACCCACGGAGTGCAGTTAAGTATAACATCAGGAACAAAAGAACAAGCGGTTAATATTTGGGCAGATAAACATAGAGAAGTTTTGGGATTTTTTCCAAGTTTAAAAAAAGAAATTGTTAAAAGTTCTTTTGCAAAAGATACGGCAGAAGTTATTTTTAAAAATGGGTCAAGATGTACATCTTTACCTATAAATCAAGCATCGAAAGGACAAAGACGACATAGAGGAAGTATAGAAGAAAGTAATATTATAAATCACGCAGACTATGAAGATATAGTTGCTCCTATATTTGTAGTTCCTAGACAAACTATGGGTGGAGTAGCAGATTATGAAGAATTAAACGGACAAATTGCAAGATATACCACAAGTGGATATCGTAATGCAGATGAATTTGAAATAATTACAAAAGTTGCTGAAAATATGTCAGACCTTAAAGGCTCTTATTTATTTGGGGCAAATTGGATGCTACCATATAGATATGGTAGATTAACAAAGACAGCTGTAAATTCTGCAAGAGAGAAAGATGAAATTGCCTTTCGTATGAACTATTTGTGTGAATGGGTAGGAAGTACAGAAGGAGCATTAGTAAGTGCAAATGATTTAATGGCTTGTAGAACATTGAAATTTAATGATATGTTTAAAATAGCAGAATTAAATAAAAAGAATCCTAATACGGAATTTGTTATTTCTGTGGACGTTGCTGGTACTGGTGAGAATACAACATCTATTGTAGTTGGAAGAATACTTAAAAAAGAAAACAACACTTTAGACAAAGTCCAAGTTGTAAGTCTCAATACAATACCAACTTCTGGAGACTTTTCAGAAGATGCAATATTTATAAAGAAATTATTTTATGCTTATGGTGGCTCATTAGATTTGACAAAAAGCCGTGTAAAATCGATAGTTGTTGATGCTAACGCTATTGGTCAAGGTTTAGTTCAAGAGTTAATGGAGAATCATTTTGACCCAGAAACAAATACAAATTTAGGAAGTTTTGATTTAATGTTTGAAAGTAAAATTACTAAAAAACCAGAAAATAAAAATTCTCCAAAACTTGTTTGGGATTTGATAGTATCTGGTAAACAGAATGATATTATTGTTAACTTTATAAATATGTTTAAAGGACATCACGTTTTAATGGCATCTACATTTGATGCAGTTAGAAAAGATGTTATTGATGGATTAAATAAACAAGGAAAGAAACAATACGAGATGCAAGATTTCTATGGATTAAATTTAGGTGTTTCTGTAGAAGATATTGAATATCAATGTAATCAAGTTTCAGGATTTATAAATGAAATGTCTAACTTAAAAACAGTTGTTAGTGAAGACAATAAGAGTTTAAAAGTTAAACAAATAAAAAGAACAATTAACAAGGATAAATTCTCTGCAATTTCTTATTTATTATACTATGCAAAAATGTTTATGGACAATGAAGAAGTTGAAGAGGAGTATGACGTAAATGATTTAGTATCTATAAGTTATGGAAACAATAATTTTGGATACAGTTTTTAAAATTATAAATGAGAGGGGGAATAGTAACGCTGTGTCAGAAGATATAAATAATAAACCTGAAGAAAATATGAATTGGGAAGATTATTATAAAGAATTAAATGAATATGCCCAATCATTGAAGTATTCAGATGCAATAGCGATGAGGGAAGATTTATTAAATAGAACAGCGACTGTTTTCTTTGAAAATCTTAATAAAGACAAGATAGAAGAATTGGGTGGAGAAGAAAAAGCAATGTTTTCTATTAAGTCTGCATTAAAGAAATTAACAGTTGATACATTAAAGACTGCTGACTGGGGGAGCTATTCTCCAATATTTAGTGAAGGTGTAGTCGAGGGTATGTATCCACAAAGTGTGGAATACACTCGAGATAAGATTAGAACACTATTAAAGAATCCAGAAAAAAATTCTTTAGATATAAGACAAGCTGCCGAATTTGTTAGAAATAACATATTACAGTTTGAAAGAGTTGAACAGTATTTCATATCACTTTTTAGTTTTAAATACTATTTGTTTCCAAAAAGAGATGTAAGTGAGATACCAAGCTTTGATAAGAGTAAAAAAAGAATTTATACTTTTTTGGAATCTTTAAGAATAAGAGAGCAATATCCTAGAATAGTAGCAGATGTAATTAAAAATGGTTGTGGATTTTATTTATTTAGTAGAAAGAGTAAAGATTATTTTGACTTTTTAAGAATTCCAACTAACCAATGTAGGATAACAAATGTTAGAAGCACTTTTGGAGTATGTTTCGAAGTAGATGCTTACTACTTCCAAGATTTATATGAAATGGGACAAATTGCTCCAGAAATATATGATTATTATAGAGATTTAATAGAAGACAATATGAGCCCAGCAGAATTAGATGATAATGGAAATGTTTTAAGAAATCCAGATGGTACAGTAAAGAGGAAACCTGTTGATAGAGTAAAAAATGCTAGAAATAGAATTTATATCCCAATTAGTCCATTACACGGATGTTGTATTGTCGCAGACCCATATAGGGCTACAAAAGTACCATTATTGGCTGCATTATTACCTGATTCATTAGATATATTAGAATATAAGAATATACAAAAACAAAAATCTATATTAGAGACGTGGTGTATTATACCACAAATTATTCCTTATGAGTCTGTAGAAAAGCCAAAAGTTCCTTTACAATTGGCAAAGCAAACAATTGCTGCGTTACAAAAAGCGTTACCACAAGGAGTTATTACATTCAGTACTCCATTGGATATTTCCGACCCAATTAGTTTACAAAATAGTAATACACAAGATAATATTACAGGAAAAGGAGAACAAAACTTCTTTAGTTCTGTTGGTATTGCAGGAAATGTAATGGGTGTTGGTGAAGCTAAGAATCAAGCAGTAATTGACTTTTCTAACTTAACAGATTTTAGTTTTGTTGGATATATATATAATCAATTTACAACAATTACAAATTTATTAATTGAAATATATGTTGGAGAAAAAGATTGGAAAGTAAGCTTTTTTGGAAATTTTTACAGAGATAAATCAGAACAAAAAGAAGCAATGAGTAACTTTACAACTGCAAATCTACCAGCAGAGTACTTGGGAGCAAACCTAGGATTTGAACCACACGATTTTGAAAGAATGTTACAAATGGGAGAAAAGTCAAAATTAAAAGATATGATGAAACCATTAGTAAGTCAATTCCAACAAAGTGGTAGTGATGGTTCTAGTGAGAATAAAAATAGTTCAAAGGTTACAGTAACACAAACTACTTCTGAAGGTGGCAGACCAGAAAAAGATGCAGAAGACTTGTCAGAATCAGGTCAAGCAACAAGAGAAACTGATAAAAATGCAAATTCAGAAGGAATGTAAATATTTTAAAAAGGATGGGAATAAAAATGTATATAAAGAATTGGAAAGAGGAACTTTCTAAAGATGAAGTATATCTTTGTTTTAGTTTCCCATTGTTCAAATTCTTGGAAGAAAATCAAGTATTTCCTATAGCAAAAGATATACATAAAACAACAAAAAAAGTGTTTACTGTATTCATTAAGAATGAAAGATTACAAGAATTATTAAAACAATGGACAGATAATAGACCAAATAAAAAATAGAACTTATTTTAGAAATGTATAATAAAAAGGAGGAAATTAGATGGCAACAGATACAATGAAATTTGAAATACTTAATTATTCTGTTAAGGATTCTAATGACAATTGTGCTATTGTTCAGGCTGACATAGTTAATGTTGGTAAGAATTATAATCAAACCAATTTTAGCAAAGAAGCTATCACAGCAGCAATTCCTACCATACTAAACACTCCCCTAATAGGTATATATAACGACCTAGTAGATGATTTTAAAGCACACGCACATTCTGAAAGTGAAAAAAGACAAACGTTTGCTGTTGGAGTAGTTCCAGAAAGTGCGAATCCACATTTCGAGATAAGAGAAAATGGATTAGAATATTTAGTAGCAGATATTGTTGTTTGGAAAAATTATTTTCCACAATTTTTTGGAAAAATGGCAGAGAATGAAGAAAATAATATAAAGACAACAATTAGTATGGAAGTCTTAGCAAAAGAAACTGAAAAAATGAAAGATGGTACAATTGATGTAAAAACATTTGAATTTATTGGACTTTGTTTACTTGGAGAAGATGTAAAACCTCGGAATACCTGATGCAGGTTTAAGAGTTATTAAGTTTGAAAGAGACGAAGACTGTAAAGTTTTGAATGATTATTACAATAAATATTTAGAAAGTAATAAAGTAGAACAAGAAAAAGAAGAATTCTCTTTAAAAGAAAATGTTAAAGAGGAAGTTGAAAATTTAGTAAATGACGCTCAAAAAATTATAGATGATTTTAAAAAAGCTCACAATATGAGTGATGAAGAAGTTATTAATTTTAGTCAATCTTCTAAAGAGATTGATGAAGTTATAAATACAAATATTAAGAAAGGAGAGAGCGAAGAAATGGCAATTAAAAAAGAACTTGACAATAAAGAAGTAGCTGCTGAAGAAGTAGAAAATACTCCAGTAAATTTTGAAGCTGAAGGTGAAGAAATGAAAGAAGAAAAAACACCTGAAGAAAAAGCTGAGGAAAAAGTGGAGGAAGAAGCTAAAGAAGACGAATTTGCAGTAGACAACAAAGAAGACAAAGAAGATTCTGATGACGAAGAAGACGATAGCGATGACAAAGATGATGACAAAATGGAAGATGAAGCTAAAGTTTGCGAAAGTTGTGGAAAAGAAATGTCAAAATGTGAATGTGAAAAGAAAGAAAACGAAAAGAAAGAATGCGAAAAAGAAGAAAAAGTTGAAGAAGCTCTTGATATGTCAAAAGCTGATAGAAAAACTTTCGAAGCAAGAATTGCTACTTTAGAGAATAACTTGAAAGCTGTAAAAGCAGAATTAAAAGTTGCTGAACCTTTCAAAGCATTATATGAAGAAGCTACTAAAAAAATAGCTGAATTAGAATCATATAAAGAAGATGTAGAGTTAGACAGATTAAAAGTTGAAAAAGAAAAATATGCTGCTACTTGTAACTTCGAAGCTTTAGAAGATGAAGATAAAACAGCAGTACAAGAAAAAATAGATGATTATAAAGTTTCAGTATATGACTTTAAAGCATTTATGGCTGATGTACTAAAAAGATATTCAAGAAAACAAGTTTATTCAAATATGGAGAGAATAATTAGTTATTTCTCAATGAATGACGATGAAAAGAAAGCTGATGAGATAGATTTACCATCAGACAAAAATCAAGCTGATAGAATATTAGACAAATACTCTGATATACTATAATTCTTAATTAAAAAATAATTAAAAGAAAGGAAGATTTAAACTATGAATTATATATGTGATACAAGAGATACTGCACCAGCTCTAAATGTAGTAAATGTAAAAGCTGAAGACGAATTAAAAGCTGGAGATGTAGTAGCTATCAACAAATTAGTTGAAGATGATGAAAATAGAGAAGTTTACGAAGCAACTATGCCAGCAGCTGGGGATATTAGATATGCTATAATCGTAAACCAAGGATTTGAAGAATTAGAAGATGGAAGGAGACCAGAAGGACAACCAAACTTCACATCTTTCACATTCAAAGCAGGAACAATATTACACGCTGTAATATTAGGATATGCTCCAATCCCATTTGTTATTGCTGAAAATCAAATTGATGGAACAGCAGAAGTTGGAAAATTCTTAGCTCCAAAAGCTGGACAACACAAACTAGCTGTAGTAGATGCTAAAGCTGACTTAGCAACATTAGCAATCGAAAAAGCTGGAGTAGAAATTCCAATGGGTGGAATGTTTGGTATGGGTGTTGAAAAAGCAACATACGCTACAATCCTTTAATCTGTAATATTTAATTTATAACTTTAAAATTATAAATAACTACAAATGACGAATAGACGAACTAATTAATTTTAGTTCGTTTTTCATAAGAAAAATAAAAGAGAATAAAATTTATAAGGAGGATATATCTATGAACGATATAGTTAGAGATACTGCAAAATCAGTAAACGCATTAATTACTTTCAGTGCTTCTGATTCTGCTAATAAAGACCAAGACTACAACGCAATGGTTAGCGCTGTAACAAATTTAGTAAGATTTGCTTGCAAAAGATATGGTGGAGATGATTATTTACCAGTAAAATACTATGAAGCAGGTAAAAACGCTGATTACCAATTAACAAACGAAAAAACATCTAAAGCATTATTTACATATGCAATAGACCAAGTTTATGGTATTGATACATACCAAAATGCTAGTGAAACTAGAAAAAATTTAATAGTAAACGATGAAAATGTTAAGAAATTAGCTTTCGCTATAGTTCTTGAAGCATTAGTAAACGTAGTAGCTGATAACGAAGTAGAAGATAGCTTACTATTCGCTGATATCAGAGACTGTGCTCCAGAAAATTCATTAACATTCAATATTGACAGCAAAATGATTTATCCAATCCAAGATAGTTCTTATGGAGCTAACATTGGTAGATACAATACAAGCTACGAAACAGCTATCACATTAACTCCAAAGGGAAAATCTTTAGGAGTTCAATTCCCATTCCATATGTTAAGATTAGGAACATATGATTTTGGTAGAGAAATGGCTAAGGTAGCAATTTCTTTCAGAGCTAGACAATATGCTGATATAATCAGTACAATCTTCTCTGTAACAAGTGCATTAACACCATTCTATGAGACATCTTTCTCAGCTGATAACTATATGATTATGGCTGATAAAATCAGAGCTTTAAATAGCGCTGAAGTTCAAGCTTTCGGAACAAACATTGCATTCCATACAATCAGCAACAACATCACAACAGGATTCACTGTTCAAGATGAAAAAATCAAAACTGGATTAATAGCTGATATCTATGGAATTAAAACAAACATAATTCCACAAGCTATCAACACTATTACTAGTGCATTAGGAACAAGAGTTCCAAACAACAAAATTCTATTAATCTCTGGATATGATGGAGATAAACCAGTAAAAATGGTTAGAAGTAGAGTTGCAAATGTTATTACAAGAGATGGAAGTGTAGAAAAAGGATTAGATAGACAAGAATATTTAGTACAAATGTTCTGGGATACAGGAATCGCTACAAAATCTCACTTCGGAATCCAAGAAGTTTAATAGCAACTAATATATAAAATTATAGAAAAGGAGTTTTAGACAATGGCAAATACAAAAACAGGAGCAGCTGCAAAATCAGCAGCTGCTCAAAATGATGAAGTTAAAGAATTAAAAGAAATGTTAGCACAAAAGGACAAAGAAACTGATGATTTAAAGGATATGATTAGACAATTAAGTGAAATTGTTAAAATGACACAAGTGAATACTAATCAACCTGCTACATCAAATACAGATGGAGATGAAATCGCTGGTCTAGTATATATTAATAATAATTCAATAGGAAAACAAATTTTCTCAACAGACAAAATGGGGCAAAATGCTATTAAAATTATGCCTAGCGAGAAACATAGACCAATTGAAAGAGATTATATTAAATTAGCAATGAATCTTCCTCAAATGAGAAAATTATTTGAGTATGGAATCTTAGAGTTTGAAGACGAAAGATTTTATAAAATTTATGGTATTAATAAGAAATTTGATATGTCAGAAGAAAATGTACTAAAAATGTTTAGTGCAGAAGAGATAAGTAAAACAGCATCTAAATTGACAGAAATGTTCAAAAAAGATGAAGCAAGTGCTTTACAACACGAATTATGTTATAAGGCATTAGATTTAGTATCAAAAGGAAAACTTCCTATGGAAGAAACAAGTACTATAAATGTTACTTTAAATAAGATTTTCTGTTCTAAAGTGACTGTACAATTTAATGATTTACTTTCAAACTTACCATTTAAGCGTGATGAAAATTAGCCAATTAAATTAGGGAGGTAGTTTTATGACCAAATTTGAAGAAATTTATGAATTGGCTACTATGATAATGGAGGATGAAAAAATAAAACAAGCTCCATTATATAAAAAATACTTAATCCTTTATAAATTTCTACAAATTTCTATTGGACATTTTAATGCAAGATGTTTTAAAGACCTTAAAACTATTCAACCTTATGTCTATAAAGAATTTAATTTTACAGGTGATGGTATGGAAACTGAGTATATGCTTAGTGAAAATGCCTTCACTGTAGATACTAAAATTTATATAGAAGTAGAGACAGAAAAGGATTCAGGTATTTTTGCAGAACTACCAGAAACTGATTATTCTTTTAAGTACAATAGTGCTGAAGTAACTTTTAATAAAGCAGTAAATCATAGTTTTAAATGCCATATTGTTGTTTATAGAATAGGGTTCTTTTTTGATGACTTAGATATAGAAGAAAAATTAATACTTGCAAGAGGAATGGTTATTCCTTTTATAGAAAGTCAATTACAAAAAGAAAGTGTTATGAATCATATGGTTTATGGTACTGGAGCTAAGATGTATTCACAAGCTGAGCATTTGAAACAATTAAATACTATATTAAAAGATACAAAATATGAAGTAGAAGGTAGAATAAATGCCTATACTTATGAAAGTAATCCTGATTTAGACTTAAATAAACAGAATAAACAAAAGGAAATAATTAAAAATTATGATATAAGTTTAGAGGATTGGGGGTAGTTATAATGGCAAAATTATTAACTGCTTCTGATAGTACTCCTTATTTAGGAGCTAATAGCCTTCAAAAAAGCTTTAAATCATATCAAGCTGAACCATTTATTGAAAACTATAAAGAAGAAATTAATCAAAATATGGAAAAAGTAAGAGAAAGTTTTTTCAGAAATCCACAATTTCAAACAGTTTATAAAAATTTCAATTATGATGAGCCTTTATGGGTTTGGATTGGAGAAGGAGATTATGATTATAAACAAGTTGGGTATCAAAAAATGTTTTCATATCCTTATGATGAATATAAATTTGATATTGGTGATTATATTACTTGTATTTACAATGATATAGAAACAACTTGGTTAATCACATCTATTTCAAAAAATCAGAAATATAATGTTATAGCACATATAGAAAAAACAAATAATAGTTTGAAATGGATTGACGATTATGGAAAGCTTATATCTTATCGCTGTGTAGTAGATGATAAATACTTAGAAGCATCACCTCGGAAGATTCCAAGTTATTGCTGCTGAAGGTAACTTGTTATTGGTTACACAAAGAAATGATGATACAGCAAATATTACTTTAAATCAGAGATTTGTCTTTGGTGGTATTCCAGATAAAGTTAAAGGGCAGTTGTATGAGGTTTATGCATTTAAAACATTTATGGACGATGAAGTTTGTAATGAAAAATTATTGGGTCTTGAAATGAGGAGACTTAATAATAATGAAGGTACAGATGACTTATATAATAATATAGCGAATATATATAGAAAAGACTGGTATAGAATTGACTTAAATGAAGAAGATATAGTTCAGGCTGTAGGATTTGAGAAACAATTACAATACCAAGTTTATAAAGATAATGATATTATTCAATATCAAGTAGAATGGGAAAGTTCAAATCCCAAAGTAGCAAAAGTCGATGAGAATGGAATGTTATCTATTGTTGGGGTTGGTAAAGCTGTAATAACTTGTCATTTATTAGAAAATGATGATGTAAAAGCAACTTTTATTGTCTCTGGAATTATGAAAGAGAAATTGCCAAAAAAAGAAGAATATGTTATCAATCCTTTAAATTTAGATGTTATTTTAAAGAACGATGTTCAAACAATAACATTCTATCATACAATAGATGAAGTACAAGATAATGAGACTTTTAATGTCAAATTAAGTGGAGTTCCTTATATGGGTCAATATAGAAATTATTATTTCAGTATTGATGCAGATACTAATAATTTGACAGATTGTAATAGTATTACTATTACAAATAATAGAGAGTTTACTAAAGGTAGATTAAAAATAGAAATCTATTCTAATACTACAAGTAACTTAATAGGAACTTTAAATATTAGATTAGGAGGTATTTTATAATGTTAGATAGTGAAATTGACCAAAGAAGCAGATTTAATGCTATGACTTTTAATTCATTCAACGATATGAGTACCGTACCAAATACTATTGTTACTGAATATTTATTTAATAATGAAGATATTTGGAAACTAATCTATTATACTCTTGATGAAAATAAAAATCCTATAGTAAAACCATTAGAAATGCCAAATTTAACAGCAAAACAAAAAAGAGATTTAATATATCAAGGAGTAGATGATGTAAATAAGTTTAGAGTATTTTTTACAATGTTTCCTCAAAATGAGGAGATTAATGACCAGATTCAACAATTAAGAATTTATAGGTCAAGAATATTACCAAGTAATGCTTTTAGGTCTTCTGTGGCTTGGAAATTTGATTTACCTTGCCATTTTGGAGTTCAAACTATTATTGTGGATAATATAGTAAGAAATAGAGCAGATGTTCTACAAGAAAAGATATTAGAAACTCTTAATGGTGTTGAAGTAGGAGGAGTTGGTACATTACAATTTAACTATGATATGGACACTAGAATTAGTGATAGAAGTGATTTCGTTAAATTTAATGTACAATTTAGTGGGCATTCATTTACAATGAGTTGTAATTATATAAGACCTAAATCAAGGGAGTGTTAGAATAATGGAAATTTTTGAGAAATATGCTTCAGAGATTCTCTTTGAGCAACCTATAAAGTATTTAGGAATTGTTACGTATCCAGTAATTATGAAAGACGTTTTTAAATTTTATAAATGTGCTGGAGTATTACTAATAAATCCTTTAGACTTCAATGACCCTAAAGTAGCTTCTATGAGTTACTTAGAGTTAATAATTGGTTTATGCCAATTTCAAGAGGAGTTCAGAAAGAATTTTGTTGATATACTTTGTCTTAGTTTACATATAACGGAAGATGATATAAAAATAAATTCTACTGAAGATGAAGACGGAATGATTGAACATACACTACTTATTAAACAAGACAATATATGGAAGGTTGTAAATGGTGGAATGTTCACAAAAATTAAAAATTTGATTTGCTATCAAAATGGTTTAGAAGTTCTAAACTTGAGAGAAAATCAAGATATTATTAAAGCCAAAAGAGCGATGGCATCATTGAATAACTCAGGAAGTAATCCAACAATAGGAGACCAAGTATATTCTGTATCTGTAGAAACAGGTGTAGATGTTGAAGAAATAATGAATTGGTCTATTAATAGGTTTAATGAAGTATTAAAAGCTTGTGATAGATTAATACATTATAAAATATATCGTTCTGCCGAAATGGGTGGAATGGTAACATTTAAAAATGGTAGTCCTATTAAGTCTTGGTTGAAAAACGAAGAGCGTTCAGATACTGCGATGAGAAGTGTAAGTGAGGTTTCATCTAGCTTTGGTGGCGTAATTAAATAAAAATTTAACAAGGAGGAAAAAATAGTATGGTTAAAGATTGTAATACAAAAGGTCTATACGTACAAGGAATCTACTCTTTTGAGTTCTATGATATAGCATCAGATGCATTATTATTCCAATCAAGATACATTTCTGAATCTAGTATCACAACTAGCACAAACTTAAATGCTATCAAAGGTGGAATTGGTAACGCTACATTGATTCAAATCCCATCAGATGCTGAACTTAAAGTTGCAATGACAGCTCAAAACTTTACAATTGATGGTCTTGTATTAAATGTTGGTACATCAATAATGCCAAATGGTATATATAGAGTTCAAGACGAAGTAGTTCTAGGAGAAGGTGGAAAAGGAAAAGTTAAATCTAATCCAGTTGCTGCCCTTGGTTCAAGAACATACGATATAGTAGGTTATGTAAACTGTGCAAATAAAGTTTCTATAGACCCAGAAACAAAAGAATTCACTGTAGTAAATGGAAAAGAAGGAGATAGAGTATGTATCTCTTACTTTACACAAAGCTCAAATGCTGAATACTTTGTAATTGGTTCTAACTTTGCTCCAAAAATTGGTAGAGCTGTTTTAAGAACTCCAATTTATAGCTCAGACGGAATTCAAAACTCTAATGAAGGTATTAAAATAGGAGAACTTCAAATAGTTATCCCACGTGCTCAATTAGACGGGAACTTAAATATTGACTTATCTCAAACATCAAATGCTACAACAGTATTAAATATGACAGCTTTAGTTGATTACTCAGTAACAACTGGAGAATGTCCAAAAGATGATGGTACTTTAGGATATATAGTAGAAATACTTTATACAACATCAATTTGGGATACAGTTGATAGATTAGTTGTTGTTGACTGTGGAGCAACTCTTCAAGTTGGAGAAAAAGAAAAATTAAATGTTAAAGGATATAATGAGGCAATGGATTCATTAGAAAACGTTCCTTATGAAGATTTAACATTCACTAGTGGAGATACAGCAATAGCTACTGTTGACGAAAAAGGTGTTGTAACTGGTGTTGCTGCTGGTGAAACAAATATTACTATAGAATACAAAATTAATGAAGTTGTTGGAGAAGCAACTCAAGAAAAAGTTGTTCTATCTAAAACAGCAAAGGTTACAGTAGTAGCTGGAGACTAATTATAGTAATAAATATTTTTGATATAAATAGGTAAATAGTATATCTTTTAATATGCTGTTTACCTATTTTTTATATTTAAAAAAGGAGGAATAAATTATGGATTTAACACCAAATAATTTTTGCCCATACGTAAGAAATGAATCTGACTCACTAAGATTATATTACGCTTGTAGTAAAACTGGAAAACTTTGTCCACACATTGATTATAGAACTGGTAAAGCTAGGGTAGGTATGGCATTTTTAAAAAATGGTTGTTTTTTAAATAAAGAAAAAATTATTGAAGAAAAAAAGGAAAAGACTAAAAAAACTGTAAAAGAAGAAGTTATAAAAACTATAGAGCCTGAAAATATTGATATAAAAGAAGAAGTTGTTGAAGTAGTAGAAAATACAGAATCTGAAAATGTTAATGTAAAACCTTCTCAAAATAGTCAACCAAGAAATAATACACAACCACAAAGAAAGAAAAAAAATAATAATAGAAAATAAATAAAAACTTTTGCGCAAGAGTTTTTTCCTTGATAGTGAGGTAAAATAAAGTATGAATAATGAAAAATTACCATTGTGCAAGTATGCATTGAACTGTTCACAAGGTTCGAGAGTTTTAGTAAAGTGCACGATAACTAAAGATTTCTGTCCTAAAATAAGATGGTGTCCAGTGCATAATTGCCCAAGGATGAATGAGAAATATGAATCTTATGGTTGTGGGATAGAAATTAAAGAAGATATAAGAAGGAAGGAAGGTGGCAACTAATGGCAATGCCATATATTTTAGACTTATTAAGCAACTTAAAAGCAAAAGTTGCTACCAATGAAACAAATATAGCGACTAATAAAACAAATATAGCCGCAAACAAAAAAAGTATAGATGACCATAAAGCAGATGATACTAGACACTGGACAACTGCTGATAGACAAAATTTTAATAGAGTAGTACATTTTAAGGGATATTTTACAACAGAGTCTGCTTTAACAGCAGGAGTTGCTTCTCCACAAGTTGGAGATTATGCAATAGTTGGAGCAACAGATACTGTATGGCTTTGGGATGACACAACCAATAGTTGGTTAAATAGTACTGAACAAGGTATAGTAATTAGTGTTAATGGTAGAACTGGGGAAGTAGTTTTAACGAAAACAGATGTAGGTTTAGGAAATGTAGATAATACAGCAGATATTAATAAACCAGTAAGTAAGCCACAACAAACAGCTTTGGATGCGAAAGCAGATAGAAAAAAAATTACTGAAGCAGAAGCTGATGGTTTTACATTGAGAGCTGGAATTTATGATTTGAACAATGTTTCAAAAGAGATACTAGGATTTACATCTAATTTTTGGATAGTAATTGTTGGAGAAAATTATGGTGGAGGAAATATATATTCTGCATCACAAATATGGATAAGTTACGAATATAATAAGCCTTTACATATGTATTTTAGATTTAGAAATGGAGCAACTATTGAAACTAGCATATGGTCAGAATTTAAAGAGGTTGCAACTAATACAGATATAAGTAGTTTACAAACACAAATTACAACAAATAAAAATAACATAAAAACAAACGCAGATGATATTGATACTTTAGAGGATAATAAGGCAAATAGAGGAGAAATTACAGCAGCTGAAGCTGACGGATTCGATTTGAGAGCAGGTATATATGAAGGAAATCTGCCAAGAACAATTCTTGGTTTCCAAGGTAATTATTGGGTAGTTATTGTTTCGGAAGGAGTTTCTAAAAAAACTGGAACACAAATTTGGATAGCTTATGATTCTCATCATCAAAACAAACATATGTATTTTAGAAAAGTCTACAATAATAGTGGGACATTAGTGTGGACACCATATAGTGAAATAATAACATCAGATATTATATCGTCAGCTCAAATTACAAATATAAATCATTACAAAGGATATTTTGCAACAGCTGCGGCATTAGCGGCAACTGGTACAGGGACGAATGGTGATTATGCAATAGTTGGAGAGAACCAAGTTATGTATATATGGAATTCAACAAAAAATGCTTGGACTTCAATTATTAATGACAGTTCTTTGGGTTCTGGTACTGTAACATCAGTTAATGGGGAAACTGGAGCAGTAGTTCTTACAAAATCTAGTATTGGATTAACGAATGTTGATAATACAGCTGATGCCAATAAAAATGTTAATAGTGCGAAAACTTTAACAACAGCTAGAAAAATAGATGGAGTAAGTTTTAATGGTAGTGCTGATATAATACATTATGGACAATGTACTACAGCAGCTGCAACAGCTGCAAAAACTGTAAGTTGTCCTCGGATTTACATTAGTCTCTGGAGCAAGAATTGCAGTAAGTTTCTCATATGTTGATACTTCTGGTTCAATGACACTAAATGTAAATAATACTGGAGCAAAGGCAGTAACATTTGGTGGAGGATATTCAATTCCTGCAAATTTTTTACAAAGAAGTACAATATATGAATTTGTATATAATGGAGCTGGATATCAATTAGTAGAAAGTAATTTTTATAATCAAGTTTCATTAAAAGGTAAGGATACATTAATTAGATATAATGAAACAACAAACAAAATAGAATTTGTAATTGCAGGTACAGTAGTTGGAACATTAAGTAACACAGGAGTATTTAACTGTAATGAACTAACAGAAAATACAGGAACGACTTTATAGAAAATTAATATAGGAAGGTAATAGTTATGTCAAGATTAAAAGATACAATAATAGAAAATAATTTAAAAGTTGGTAATATAATCACAGATACTATTACTTCTTCAACCATTAATATAGATGATGGGGGGGGGTCTGGTAGCTCTTGCCGATTATATTATCAATCTAGTAAATCAGAAAATTTTAGAAAACAATAAAAAACGATATTATGTAGGAAGAATTATTACTAATACTTCAGGTACAAATCCAGCAGATTATTTAGGATTTGGAACTTGGGAGCAGTATGGAAAAGGGAAAGTATTAGTAGGGTTGGATAGTAATGACAATAATTTTAAAACAGTAAACGCTACTGGTGGAGAAAAATCAGTTGTTCTAAGTGTTGCTAACTTGGCATCACATACTCATACTTTTACTGGAGTTGCACATACACACTCAGTAGGAGCGCACGCTCACGGGCTTAATTCGCATACTCATACTTATGCAAGAAGTAATGACAACACAAATAGTCATACTTTAACTGTAGACCAAATACCAGCACATATACACGGATGGTCTTGGGCTAAAACCGCTGCACGAGGAACATCGGAATGGATTTCTGCTGGCTCAAATAAAACAGGAACAGCAACGGATATTATAACATCTACAGGAGGAAGTCAAGGTCATACGCACGGGATAGGAAGAACTAGTCAGAACACTGGCGCAGCTAGCGGTAATACCGCTAATAGTACTGCATTCAATAGTGGGAATGCCACGCCATCAGGAACAAATAGCAATACTGGTTCAGGTACGGCTCATAATAATTTACAACCTTATATCGTAGTTTATTTTTGGCGAAGAGTTGCTTAACTCAATACCCTTTAAAAAGGAGGGTGAGATATGGCAAATTTAAAAAGTACTAAAGTCACTGGAAGTCTTAATGTAATAGATGGATTACAAAATTTAATATGGAATACCATAGATGCAAAAGCTGCTGATAATGGAGTATCTAGTACACAATATCCATCTATAAATTCAATATGTGATAAAAATAAAAATATAATTGTACGACAAGAGGGCTTGATAACTAGTGATGGAAGAATAGGAAGCTTTTGGTATGTTAGAAATTATGACACAGCTGGAACTATGGTTGCTCAAAAAGGAATACATTTATTTATGAATAAAGCTGGAACCTTAACATATCAATTCGATGATGTTGCAAACTTTAGAAGTGCTCTTAGTCTAGGAAATGCTGCAACAAGAACTGTAAAGACTGCTTCTGCTGCAACAGATACTGGATGGAGTACAACAGCAGAGAGGACAAAAGTTCCTGATATGTCATTTATGAGTTATTGGAATGGAGCATATAGTGGAACAAACTCTAATTTGGCATATTGTAATAAAGGAGCTTTTGGAAATGTTTGTACTTTAGAGTATGAGCAAGTTGATAGTTGGTAATCAACAAAATTAAAATATTAGAAAGGATGTTTCATATGAAAAGAAATAAATTATATGAAGTGTCTATACTTGGGGGGGGGTCTACGACCTCATTCTCAACAAAATAACCAATTAAAACAGAAAGGAGATAATATATTATCTAAAGTTTTAATGGTTATTAATAGATACTTAAAAAATACCTATAGATGGGGGGGGGGGCAGGCTATTTATTTAAAGCTTGCCACTCTAAAGAATCTCTTACAAAGGAGGTTCAATGTTAGTATAAAGAGGTGGTCTTATGAATAAGTCCATCAAATTTAAAAATAATGTTTATTTAGATAGCAATAGTATTATGTATGGAAGAACATTGCTTTCATCAATAATAGGTAATAGATTTGCAACAAGAATGCTTCCATATATCAGTGATGGGCAAACAAAAACTTGGACATTAGATGCTTGGGGTAGTTATCTATTTATAAATGCTCATTGTTATAAAAGAGCAGTTGCATTAATTTCAGTAAATGATGATGTTAAAATATTTCACGTAGATGTAATTTTCAAAAGTGAAGACTTAGCTATGCCAAAATTTACTTATGATTTTACAACTAGAGTATTAACTGGAGTAGTTGCAACAGGAGTACAATGTAGAGGTAATATGTTTAAATTAAATGTTATTTTATAAATATTATTTAATATACTAGCATAAAATATTATGGCAAAAAGTTTTAAATTTAAAAATGATTATTATTTAGATAGTAGTAGTATAATGTATCATAGAGAAAATTTACAAGATAAATTATATAAAATGGATTCTGGAATACAAAATCGAGTTCGTGGATTTACAATAGATAATGGTTGGGCGAAGACTTTTTCTTTCCCAATATATAGTCCACAACACGCACTAGTTATTGTTAATAATTGTCTTGTAGCTTTTATATGGAAAGGTGGAGCATCAACTACAGGTGGATATCACTATGTAAAGATATATGATAAAAGTTCTGATTATTTTACAGCTAATGTTGTAACAGGAGATAATAAGATAACATTTAATTTTTCTGAAGCTGTAACAGCTCACGCCTTTGTTTTCTAAATAATCATTTTAAAATAGCTATATAAATATGGCAAAATCAATTAAGTTTAAAAATAGTGTATATTTAGATTCTCAATCAATAATTCATAAAATGGGTGAAAGTAGAGATAGTGTAAGTAATATATTGAACCAATTTTTAAAATATGGAATGATATATAGAGGGCATTATCAAGGAAAGGATACTTGTTTTAATCAATATGATAAAAATGGAATATATACCTTTAGTGGTTATACTGGAGAATATATTAATAACCCATTAATTGGAAACGAATATGGAATAATTTTTCAATTCTGTTCTACAATATATGGAGTTCAGTTTATTGTTTCTCCAAGTAGAGGAAAATTATGGATGAGAACACATATAGAAAGTAAAAAATGGGGAACTTGGTTCGAAATAAGATAAATATACAAAACCAATAAAACTTTATAATATATTAAAAATATATTATGGAACAAAACAAACACAATGAAATAAACTCAACATATGTTTCTTATGTTGGGGGGGGGGTCTACGACCTACCTTTATAAACAATACTAAACTTTTAAAGAAAGGAGAATCAATATTCTTTAATGTTATTTATTTGTTTAGTATTGTATTCAATAGAGAAACTATAGTTGGGGGGGGGGTCAGCCAATAAATTTAAGGCTGACGCCAACTCCTATACTTCCAAATCTTTTGTGGATTGGAGGTATAAATTAGGTGGTGATTTAATTGAGTAAGTCGATTAAATTTAAGAACAATGTTTATTTAGATAGTAGTTCGGTAACATATAGAAGAGAAAATTTACAAGATATTATAGATAATTATAAATATGGGAAAGTTAGAGAAGATACAGTAATCGGTAGTTGGTGTAGATTATTTACATTAGATTTTAGCGCTATTCATAAGCAATGTAATGTATTATTTATGTTAACAGATACTCAAAATAATAATACATCAAATCTAGTTAATCTATTTGTTCATAAAGCAACAACTAATGATAAATTACGAATAGATTCATTTAATTGTATTAATTTTTTTCAAAATTTAGCAGGTTATGTTGATATTACAACTAAATTAGTTGCAGTTGTAACAAATACTAATCAGGTTCAAGTTTTTTATAAAATGGAAGGTTCTAACTCTCCAGCAATAAACATATTATCAATAACAAAATTACGACCAGAAGATAATTTTGGTAAAGTTACTACAAGTTGTGTTCCTATTGGAACTACTCTTCCAAGCGGAACAGCAGTATATGTTAAAAAATTGATATAAACATTAATACCTAATTAAAAAACTATGGCGAAAAGTTTTAAATTTAAAAATGATATTTATTTAGATAGTAGTAGTGTAGTATATAACCATATGACATTAGACAAGTATTTAACACAAGATTATATAAATATAAAAAATGAAGTACAACCATTGAAGATATATAAAAATTTAACATCAACTATTTTGGTGGACGATATAGAGATATTTAGTGCATATGCAAAACAAATAGGTAATATGACATTCCTATCAATAATATTAAGAACGAAAACTGGATTACCAAGTATTATAGACAATGATAGTACTCCTTGCTGTATAATACCTACAAAATATGCAAAAACAAAAGGAAATGGAATGCCATTAATTGGTTGTTATACTACTCAAAATTATGATTATCCTGAATGGTTATATAGTAGTGGAATGAATCCAGCATTATGTATGATATATTCAAGTGGTAGAGTGCTCATTAAAACTACATTGAGAAATCAGAAGGCTATTGTAATTCAAGCAGTATATTAAAAATATTTAGTTAGAACGGTTATAAAAAATATTATAATAATGATGTTATTAGATATATAAATAAATATCATTGGCTGTAAATATTATGGCAAAATCAATTAAGTTTAAGAATAATGTTTATTTAGATACAAGTAGTATTTGGATTAAAAGAGAAAATACAACATTAAATAATATTGCATATAATACAGATTTTATAATCATATCTGGAAAGAGGAAAAATGAACATAATAACAAGGTTTATACTGCAAAATTAGGAAATGGTAATCCAGAATTAGGATTTGGGACAACAGAATATCTTAGTAGTGTTGCATTAGAATTAGTTGACAATAATAATGATGGTCAAATTGTAGGAAGATTAGATGTTTGTAGTAATGGAGGAATATACAATTTTAAGACAGGAAATAAAATAATGGAAGAAACATATGAATTAATAAATCCATCTGATTTTTTCACTTCTACAAATTTCAATATAGAATCTGCATATATTTATAAAATAGGAAATATGATAAATATTCAAAGATTAGTTTTCAATAACGTTCCAAAAAAGAATACAGCACAGAGTGTTGGAGTAATAAAAAATAAATATAGAGCAAAACTAAGCCATACAATGAGAGTACCTTATTCTACAGGTGGATATACTATAGATGGAATTGCATTTTTTAATAATTCTGGGACTTTAGAAGTAGAAAATACAATTACAAATACTGGAGCTGTAGGAAATGTGTATATATTTAATGTAACATATTTAATGAAAGAGAAATAATATTTTAAATAAATAAACAAATAAATTAAAGAGTATTGAATATCATATTATGAATATTCAAAATAAAATAAATACTCCTTCTATGGATACAAAAGTGTCTATACTTGGGGGGGGGGGAAGGGGCTGCAAGACCTCAAAAATTATATCGAAAGGAGGAAGACTTATTATTTATTAATAGGTTTCCTTCTTTCGTATTTTGGAGCAAAGGAGGTACTATATAGAGTACCTCGTGATATTATTTGAAATCTATAAAATTTAAGAAAGGCACAGAATATTATTATCCATATCCTTACTTTCCAATAGGATATATTTATTTAAGTACATCCAATGTTAATCCATCAACTTATTTTGGAGGAACTTGGGAAAGGATTCAAGGTAAATTTTTATTATGTGCTAATGATAGTGTCGAAGCATATAAAGCAGGTAAAACAGGTGGAAGTGAAAATGTAACATTAACAGTAGACCAAATACCAGCACACGCTCACGGATTGAATAGTCATACACACAGTTATAGTAGAAGTAATGATAATACAAATAGTCATACTTTAACTATAAATGAAATTCCTAGTCATAAACATACAATAATTTCTTGGAGGAACTTTGCTGGTACTACATATGGAGAACCAGTTAATAATGCTAGGGCATTTTCAAATATTGCTGTAAATGGAGATGGAACAAGTGCAAGTGCAGATAATTTTGGAGGTATAGCAAGTGCAGGAGGAGGACAGGGACACACTCACGGAATAGGAAGGAGCAATCAAAATACTGGAGGGGCATCTGGAAATACGGCAAATTCTGGTGGTAGTAAGTCACATACAAATATGCCTCCTTTTCTAGCTATATATGCTTGGAAGAGGACAAAATAGATTAAAATAATATCGTACTCTAAAATAATAAAGATGAGTAAATCAATACAATTAAAAAAAGGAACTGAAAAATATTATGTACATCCATACTTTCCAGTAGGAAGTATTTATATGAACATAACTAATATAAATCCAAGTACTTATTTTGGTGGTACTTGGGAAAGATTAAAAGATAAATTCTTATTAGCAGTCGGAGATACATATAAAGAGAATACCACAGGAGGTAGTGCATCTGTAACATTAACAACAGACCAAATACCAGCACACGCACACGGTTTAAATAGCCATACACATAGTGTAGGAGCACACAGTCACGGATTAAATGAACACGTGCATAGTGTAGGAGCGCACGCCCACGGTTTAAATAGTCATACACACACTTATGCAAAATCAAATGCTAATACTGGTTCATTTGCGATTACGGCACAACATTTACCAGTATCCGCAGTTGTAAGGGAGGAAAGAACCAATAGTGCAGGAAACCATAATTGGGCAAGTGGTTTAAGTGGATGGGGAAACTATGAAAATGGATATGGCAAAAATGATAGAGGGCAAGGACATAGTCATACAATATCTACAACGTCAACAAATAGTGGCGCAGCTAGTGGTAATACGGCAAATAGTACGGCTTTTAATAGTGGAAAAGCATCAGGAAATACTGCAAATAGCACAGCTTTTAATAGTGGCGCAGCTAGTGGTAATACTGCTAATGCTGGAGGTGGAAAATCACATACAAATATGCCTCCATATATAACTGTTTATGTATGGAAACGTACTGCATAATAAATATAAAATAAAAATCAGTTCTTAGTAAATAATAAGTTTGTAGAATATGAATAAACCATTACAAACAATAATCCCTATATCTGGGGGGGGGGTATGGTACAACCATATTTCCAATATTTTTGCAGAAAGGAGAAGGGCAGTTTAATCTCTCTTCTTTTTTCTGCTTTGAATCTCCAAGAAAGGAGGTTCAATATGTTAGGGGTGATTTAATTGAGTAAATCAATTAAATTTAAAAGCAATATTTATTTAGATAGTAGTAGTATAGTATTTAAAACAACAGAAAACCATATATATGATTTAAAATCAATTATGAATTGGATATTTAGAAAACAACAGGCTTATGATTATGACCAGAAAACACAAAAAACATATACATTAAGTGGATTTGGAACATACTTAGTGACATCTAGTAATGTTGGAAATTCAAATATTTATAGCCACGCAATTTGGATTGTCTTCTGTGGTCAAACAGCATCTAATACTGGTAAAGTTAGACAAATATATGCAGATTCTGGATTCACTGCAACATTAACAAATGGTATAACATTACAAATAGATTATCCATCAATATATCATACTACTACAATAACTAAATTAAATATTACATAATCTTTAACATATAAATGAAAAATGAGTAAGAGTTTTAAATTTAAAAACAATAATTATTTAAGTACAGATGGAATTGCTTGTAGAAAGCCTATCTTTTCAACTGGGAGTTATTCAACACTAACAAGCATACTACCTTCTTTAACATTTCACTATGATAATGTATTTTATACATCAGACAAAAATTTTAATAATTATACTTTTCCACGGAATTTATTGGGTAAGTGAAAAATGGGTAAATTCTCCACAGATAGCAGGAACTAATTATAGTGGAGTATTAATAGTTATTAATTCAAGACCATATAGATGGCAAGCTTCTGATTTATCAAATTGGAATTGGCAAATATATATGTTAACAGATGGAAATGTATTTTATAGACCAAATGTAAATAGCTATGGTGGATGGTATAGGATTAATGTTAACGGAGTAGGAATAAATACTTAATAATTATTAGCTCGTAAATAAAAATTATGGGAAAATTTAAAAGTTCAATATTTGATGGTAATGTAATTTTAAAAAATAACAATCCTCATATAATATTCGATATGAGTGATAAAACAAATGATATGTTTTTTATTAAAGCAAAGAGACCAGATGGTTATCTATATCCTATATTACAAGGGAAATTGCAATATAGAGATTCAAATTTTGTTGGAGCAAATGTTTTTTTAGGAGGAAATGAAAAAACAATTATTAGTGCTGGAGAATGTGTAAATAATAATATGGATATTTTTTTTCAAATGACAGATACAGAAACCAATCAAGATATTGAAGATACTTGGGAATCAATACATATGATAGCTGACAAAGATATATATTTTAATAGTGGTGGTGGCAGAGGAGTAACTACAGGAGGCACTTTAAATAATATTATAGGAATGATACTGAATAGCAGTCAAGAATTATTACCTATAAAACAATTTACTCCAACTGATAACATAGGAAGTATAGGAAACAGCTCTTACCGTTGGGCATCTGCACACTTTACAAATCTGTATAGCTCTACTATCAGAGTAGAAAATGAAATTATAAATAAAAGTAATAAAGCAGATTTAACACTTGCAGATAATGGTCTAACTGAAGTTATATATCCTTCTAATAACTCATTTATTGATAAAAATTCCAGAATAATGGGAAGAAACGAAATGGTTATTAGACCTAATGGAAATGTTGAAGGATTTTGGTATGTTAGAAATTATGCGACTACTTCATCTAATGTAGATGATTACATAGCACAAAAAGGTATTCGTATAGTAATGGATAAAAGTGGAAATCTCACATATAATATTTCCGATAATGCTAATTTTCGTTCGGCGATTAATGCAGTTAATAAAGCAGGAGATACATTAACAGGAAACTTGTCATACAATATGTATGGTAAAACAGATACTCCTTTAAAAGTATATGGTGGAGATGGTAATGGATTAGGAATATCCGTTGGTGCTGGTGGAGCTACTATTGTAGGGGCTGGAGAAAGTGCAAAGGCTTTTGAAAGTTTAATAGGTGCAACTACAGAAGATTTACATTTAGCAGCAGATGGAAAAATTAATTTCTATAGCCAATGTAATAGCATAGGAAATAGGATTGGAATGTATTATTCTGAATACGGAAACTTATGCCCAATGACAACAAAAATAGGACAATTAGGGACAGAAGCTAATACTTGGAATAAATTATATGTAAATGAAGGATATGGAAAGTGGTGTGGTTCAGTATCAGCTGATACATTAAATACAACAGATACTTGGATACCTGTCATCAAAAGTGGAAAATTAGAACATACTCTAAGGGATATGCCTACAGCTGTATGTAGTAGTAGATATAATACAAACCAAGGATATCTAGCAACACTAGGTACGTTGTCTTGGTGGAATGGAGCATACAATACAGGTAATAACTCGAATTTAAAATATTGTTCCCAAGGAGAAATTCAAGCAAAGCCTAAAATATTATACGACAATGCTAATGGAGCATCAGGAAATATAACATTAAATGAAACAGCTGCAAATTTTGCAAGGATAGAAGTATATACCATAAACTCAGATAATAAAACACAAGCACATTGCCCAACTACAATTTTCAATCCAAATAATAAAGGATTTAGAATACAATCTATTGAAGGTGGAGATGCAAGAATGTTTGTATCAACAAAAGAATATAAAATAAGTGGAACAAGTATTAGTGTAGCAAAAGCCCAACAAGTAGGAACGTTATTTGCTTCTGGAAGTTTCACTGTGGCAAACTATCAAAATATTTGTATCACAAGAGTATTAGGATATAAATAATAAATAATTTAAAATAAAGGGAGAGTGAAAACAAAGATGAAGGATTTTACAACTGGTTGGTTTGATACTTTACAAAGTACAATACAAGCGAAATGTAATGCTAGGGTAAGTAGAAATTTTAAAGAAGTCAGAATAGATTGGACAGTTCAAATGAGATTAAAAGCATCTAATAATTCTATTGCTAAAGCTACATACATAGATATAATTGTAAATGGTGGAACAAAAATTGGAGAAGACACACAAAGAATTAAATCAACAAATGAAAGTTGGAATGGTACAGCAGAACATAGTATCAATGGAGTATTAACATTTGAGGATACAGCTGCTGCTACAAATGCAGTATTAAATTTTACATCAACAGGGAATTTTGCATCGCCAAATGTATTTACAAATAAAGCATTAAATATTAGTTATGAAAAATATGACCCAAGTGCTGAAGCAGAAACTCAAATGCCTTTTCATAGTGTATTTACAACAGAAGAATATTTACAAAATCATAAAGGATTAATCCCACGGAACATTATATGTAACTACAAAAGCTAATATGTACTTAGATACTATGAATACAAGAATGCTAATAGAAAGTTCTAGTAAGAATTTCGATTTACCTGTTAATGTAATAAGATTCACCTCTCCTGCAAATACAAGAGCGGCAACTATTCCTAAAAATACAAATTATAAGTTACAACATAAATATGTTGTAGGAGAGAACAAACTACAAGTTTTTATAGATGATATATTACTTTGTCTTGGTACGGAATTTAATGAGATAGGTACAAAAGGTGAGGAAAGTGATATTATCCAATTTATAGATTGGGATATTGGTAAAGAAAGAAATTTAGAATATATAATTATTGGAAAAGATTATTTAACATTAAGTGTTAATGGAAATAAAGTTGCTAAAGTTGATAATAATATAGATTTATCTATTCCAACAAAAACTTCAGATTTAATAAACAATTCTGGTTTTGTAACAGGTTCTGGTAGAGTTGCGAATGCCGATTCAGCAGATAGACTTTCACATACTTTAACAATTCAAAAGAATGGGACAACAGTAAAAACATTTGATGGAAGTACAAACGTAACAGCTAATATAACAGTTCCTACAAAGTTAACTGATTTAACTGGTATTGCAAATTTAATTTCTAGTGGAGATGATTCAATTCAAGATATTAGAATTATTTCACAAGCATCATATGATGTATTAGATAAAAGTAAGGTTTCTAATGGAACAGTTTATCTGGTATATTAAGGAGGAGTAAAATATGGCAAGTAGTGGTCAGATTAATACTGGTGGATATGGTGGAAGGTATTTTGAATTTAATTGGTCATTAGCTAGTAGAGATACTAGCAGTGGTACAGGAACAGTTAATTGGAATTTAATAGCCCGTTCAGGTAGTGCAACTTGGTATTATACTAAAAATGTTAGAGTAATTATAAATGGTGTAGAAAGATTTAATGCTGGTGGTGGGAAAACAAAATGTTATAAGGATTCAGTTTTCGCAAGTGGAAGTTTAACTGTTAGTGGAGGAAGTAATTTCTCTGTTGAGATACACGGAGATATCTATACTTATGGAACCGATAACGCAGCAGCAGGTGGAAATTGGACTATAGATAACATAAAGCCACCAGTTGTTAATCCTACATTACCAAACTCAGTCGTATGTAGTGGTGGTTCAAATAATAGTTGGTGGTTAGACAAGGATTCTGCAACATTTGATGTTAGCTGGAGCGGTGCAACACGTGGAACATTTACAATTAGCCAATATTCAATAGATGTAACAAAAGATAACTGGAAAAGTGCTAACAATCCAAAATTAGTCGCAGGAAATAATTTAAGTGGTAGTGCAAGTGATGTTTCTTTATCAGGTCTAAGTTTAAAAGGTGGAGAAACAGTAAAAGTAAGAGTTGGAATGGCAACAACAGATGGAACTTGGTGGGGTCATACATATTGGGGAGGAAGCTTTCACATATATTCAAAACCTAGTGCACCAACAACATTTAATGTTCCTTCTTCTCAAGAAATAGATACTGCATTCAATATAAATTGGAGTGGAGCAAAAGCTGGAAGTGAAGGAATATACCAATATCAAATAGAGAGAAGAGTTTATAATGGCTCTTCGTGGGGAGGATGGACTAGAATATCTAATACTGGAAGTACAAGTATATCACAAGGAACTCCTAAGTCTATTACAAATAGTAGTAGCGATTCTTGTCAGATTCAGTATAGAGTAAGAGTTTTTGATGGACATTATGGATATTCTGATTGGAACACAAAAACATTAAGTGTAAAAATAAATTTACCATCAACTCCTCGGAAGCAGAAATGTTTCCACAAGTAGAATGAAGCCAAATACAAGAATAACGTGTACTTGGGGAGCATCTACAGCAGGCAGCGGTTCATTGTCTGGATATGAAATAAGATATACAGCCAACAATGGGTCAAGTTATACAACAGTTTCAACAACAATAGGAACTGGTACGAGGACATATAGCTTTACACCGCAAGCCATAGATGGGCAACAAGTTATTGTTCAAGTAAGAGCTAAGAATTCTTATGGAAAGTATTCTAGTTGGGGTAATTTCCCAGCAATAACTATCTACACAGATGGTATGAGTGTAGGTAAAGTAAATAGTACTATAAAACATCTTAGAGCTTATGTAAAAGTAGGCGGACAGATGAAAAAAATTAATTATATTAAAGTCAAAGTTGGAGGAGTAATGAGAAATATTGACCAATATACTCCACCAGCAAATTAATTTGACAATTTTAATTTTCTTATATATAATTGTATAATTATATATAAGATGTACAAAGCGCATCTAAAATATTTGTATATCTAAGAAAGGAAATAAAATGAAAACAGAAAACTTACCCGTCTCTCGTAAAGAGAGGATGGGAGAAAATTTAAGAAAATTATTAATATGTATAATGATTATAGTAACAATTTTAACAAGTTTAGGTATTTTTATTTTAAGAGATTTCGGTTTAGGGTATAAATATTATGAGATAAATAATAGTCAAACCGTTTATATTGGGGCGACAAAAGAAGAAAATTTTTTAGATAAAACAATTAATGAGTACCTAGAACAACTAAATGATGATGGTTATTATATAGTAACATCTTCGTTGAATAAAGCATTTATAGAAAATATAGCTATAATCCCTAAATCAACAATAAACGAAGAGGAGATAAAAAGTACAATCATCAAACATTTAGATGTTTCTGTATTGTGTACAAAATTAGAAATTAAAAATGATGAAACAATATATTATTTTAAAAGTCAAACAGAATGTGATGAATTTGTAAAATCTTTGAATGAGTACATAACACAAGAATATACTTGTAATGGAGATACTCAAGATTATAGAGTAATAACTAAACAAGATATATTAGATAATAAATTAAATAGTGTAAAAGAGCAGAAAGAAAAAAATGATGCAGAAATAAGGAGACAAGAAGAATTAAAAAGACAAAGAACAAAAGTGACATCAAGGGGTGGAACTTACAGAGTAAATAAAAATTATTCAGGTGGAGCCCCTATGGCAAGTTATACATATATTAGTTCTTATTATGGGAAACGTGGGAGTGGAAACCATACTGGTGTAGACTTCGCTGCTCCAGCAGGAACTCCAATATATGCTTGGAAAAGTGGAACAGTAACTTTTGTAGGATGGTCTGGGGGTTATGGTAAATTCATAATAGTAAAACACGATGATGGAACTGTATCAAGATATGGTCATTGTAGTGGATATGCTTGTTCACAAGGACAAAGAGTAGAAAAAGGTCAAACAATTGGTTATGTAGGAACAACTGGTAATTCAACAGGAAACCATTTACATTTTGAGATACAAATTAATGGATGTTTTGTTAATCCATTAAACTATTTATAATATATTGTTTTAGGAGAAAATATGATTATAGAAGATTTAAAAAAAGCTATTCAAATAATGAATAGTAATTGGGTAAAACAAAATAATATATTAGATTATAAAACAAAATTTATATATGATATTAAAGATTATGACTCACTTATTAAAGTGAGTCATTTATTATTAAGTAAAGAAAATGATATAGATTATGCAATTCATAGATGGATAAATTTACAAATATCAAATGCTTGTGAAGAGTTATTTTGTAAATATGGAGCAATAAAAGTGGAAAACAAAAAAGATAAAGAAAAAGACATTTATATAAATAATATCCCATTTGATGTCAAAGTAACGAATTACCCATCAACTGCATATGAACATTTTAATTTAGATACAAATGATGGTAAAGCAGAACTAGCCACTTGGCTATATAATAATCAATCTAATGAGGGGCGACAACATTTCAAAAATAGATTGTTCGTTGTTTGTTGTGGAGACGACAGTAAAGAAAAATGGGAGAATAGAATTAATTTGGATTTATTAGAAAATGGAATAAAAGAGTTTATGACATCTCCAAAATTTATATCATTAGAAGACTTAAATGTTATTTGTAATATTATCATAATTAGATAAAAATAATAAAAGAAGGTGAGAGAGTTGGCAAGGAAAACTTTTAGAAAGGTAATTACTTCTCCAGAAAAGATAGAGAAGATAGAAGATAGTAATAAAAAGTTAGTACAAAGATTTTTAAGATATATGTCACAAACGAAAAGCGAAGGAACAATTACTGTATATAAAAGTAATTTTGATATATTTTTCTGTTGGAACTTAGAATATAATGATAACAAACCATTTGAAACAATAAAGAAAATAGAAATGCAAGATTTCTTTATTTTTTGTTCGGAAGAACTACAATATAGTCCTAATAGATTTGCACAAATGCACTCTT
This sequence comes from uncultured Clostridiaceae bacterium, assembly GCA_949927585.1. Lineage (GTDB taxonomy): Bacteria > Bacillota > Clostridia > TANB77 > CAG-508 > UMGS1663. The sequence goes on along the minus strand of CATLFA010000001.1, from coordinate 93,510 downwards.
CTTTGTCTTCTTTAAGTACATATATAGAAAATCAATTAGATGAAATAGAGAGATATGAAAATTTCAGAAATATTGTACAGAAGATAGAGAAACCAGTTAAAGAACCAGTTAGAGAAAAAACTATTATCTCTCCAGAACAAATTGATAAATTAACTAAACAATTAAAAGAATTATCGAAAGATGACCCTTATAGATTTCAAGAAGCCTTATATATAGTGTTGTCAGTAAGTACTGGTACAAGGTTAAATGAAACATTAAGAATTACAATTGATTTGATTGATGAAAAAGAAACTGCCTTTGATGATTTATTTTTAGTAACTAAAAAACAGATTAAAACAAAAGGTAGAGGAAGAACAGGTAAAATGCTTTATAAATATATCATTAAAGATTTATTTCTTCCTTGGTACAAAGAATGGTTGCCTATTAGAGAAAAGATAATGAAAGAAAATAATGTTAAAGAACATAATGCAATATTTATAAAGCGAGATGGAAATCCAATAACTACAAGTGTTGTAAGTGGTTGGACACAAAAATGGACGGAAATGTCAGGAATAGACATTTATTCGCATAGTTTTAGACATTATTTTGTAACATATCTAAGTAGAATAGGATTAGAAGCAGAACTAATACAAAGTATTGTAGGATGGACTTCTTCTGAGATGGTTGCAATATATAATGACCTAAGAGTTGACGAAAGAGAATGGAAAGGATTAGGTAAACTTGCTGAAGCCTTGAGAGAAACAGCTCCAAAGAATAGGTCAAAAGGAAAGAAAAAGAAATAAAGGGGAAGATGTATTAATGGAATGGCTAGAAATAGTTAAAACTATTGCAGACCTTCGGATTTATTGTAACGGCGGCTGGATTTGTACTATGGCAAGTACACGATATGTATGTTAGAAAAAATAAAAAAGATGCAGCAGTATCTTCAAGAGTTAAAGAAATGGAAGATAAAAGACAAAAAAGATATGATGAATTATTAGATAATTTGGAAAAGAAATCAGATAATTTATATGATATATTAATGGAAAGTAAAAATATGTCAGAAAAAAAATATCAGGAATTAATAGATAAAGTTTTAGAAGGAATAAAACAGCCACATATTTTATCGTCCGAAGAGAATCAAAGGATGACAAAGATAGATGAAGAGATTGATGTATTTTTAGATAGAACATTAGTTGCGTGTAACGCTAGTAGAGTAAGTTTAATTAAGTTCCATAATGGTGGAAACGATATGTTAGGAAATTCTATATTAAAAATGAGTATGTCTAATGAAAAATGTGCAGCTGGTGTAACACATAATATAAGTTCATTTCAAAATCAATTAAGGAGTTTTTCAACATTCCTAATAAAAGAGTTAAACGAAAAAGGTTTATGTTTTATAGAAGACGTTGAAAATTTAAAAAAAATTGATACTTCATTATATGATTATTTTGTTCAAACAGGAACAAAAGCATATTTTGCAAAAGCTATACATAACATTAAGGATGATGTTGTTATTGGGTTTATTGGAATAGGATTCGTAAGTAATGAGCATATAGATATGGAACAAGTAAAGCATTGTTTGAATGATAAACAATTAAAAATAGAGGCGGTATTAAATTTATAATAGGAAGGAGGAAAATTAATGTTTTTATCAGTAAATAATAATATTTTAAATGAGAAAAGGATAACTACTATTGAAGTAGATAGAGATACTCCTTCTGAAGTAAATTACTTATTTAGTGATGGTGGAATCGTTAAGGAGAGATTTAAAAATCATATTGAATCAGTAAAAAAACTACAAATAATTGTAGAAGCACATCATCACTTTTGGGAGACTGGTGATGAAAGACTAGTCAATATAATTTATATAGAAGATATTGTACAGGACAAAATTAATCCTAAGAGATTAATGTATATTTTATATAAAGGTGCTCCTGTTAAAGTTTTATACAATAGTGAAGCTGATGTGAAAGCAGAAGTAGGAGAATTAAAAAAGAAACTTGAAGATTTACGTCACGGAACTGGTTCTGGTAGTGGAGGAACTGGAAGTGATGATGGTGGACTTATCCAAATGGCAACAGCTTCAGATTTTCCATTAATTGGGGAAGAAAATTGTATTTATTTAGCAAGAGATACAGAAAAGATGTATTATTGGGATGATGATTCAGAGTCATATAATCCTATGGAAAGTGATGGTACTACAATATTAGAAAAAGATATTACATCTAATGTAGTTTGTGGAGCTGCAAATATTGGTACATTTTTTGAAGAAGGAATGACATTTACAGAGTTCGCAGAAAAAATATTGAGAAAAGATATTACACCAATAATTAGTTCATCTTTTAGTGCTAACGTATTAAATGAAGTTGGAACTATTGTAAATGGATGTAGAATGACATTGAAGATAAATAATGAAAGCTCAGTTACGGTTCCTATCAATGAAGTCAAGTTCTATAATGGAAATAATTTGGTACACACTATGAACTATGTAAAAGGAAAATCAGAGTATATATATGAATATACAAATAAGATTACTACAGATACTACTTTCAAAGTGGAATTAATTTATAATGGTAATATAAAATCATCACATACAGGAAAAGTTGAATTTGTATATGCTTCATATTATGGAGCTACATCAACAGCAAATATAGATGACGCTTTAGCAACAACCTTGGCATCAACTTTTGCTAAAAGTATTAAGAAAACTAAAGCATTAACTTGGGAAAATATAATGTTAAATGATGCAAGATTTTGTTATATGTATCCAAAGTCATTTGGAGCATTAACAAGTATTAAAGATGGAAATGGATTTAGTCAAATTGATGGATATACAAAATTGGAAGTAAATTTAACAAGTCCTATAACTGGAGATGTTGTTCCTTATTATGTATATGTATTAACAGATGCAACAACAGGAACAAATTTTAAACAGATATATGGATAGAAAGGGGAGTAAAAAATGGCAATAGGAATAGCAGATAACTTCCTTTATCAAGGAAGAAAACCATTAGACTCTCGTATAGTTAAAGATACAATAGCTGATATGACAAGTATGGCTGAATCAATTATATATGATGGAATAATGGTGTATAATAAAGAAACTAGCAAGTTTTATGTTTTTAATTCAAATAATTCAGTAGATGCTATATTAAAAAAATGGAGAGAATTAGAAACGGGAGTAGCAACTACACCAGATGCTGTAATTGAAGAATATAAACAAGGTATAGATTTAAAAAAAAATACATTGATTATATACAACAATGAAGCATATTTGGTAACAAAAGATTTTACATCAAATAATACAGAAGCAACTGTTGATGATAGTTTTAAATATGATTTAGATAATGGGAATTTAGTTCCTATAAATAAAGATGATTATATTGATACAAACTGTTTAAAATATAAACAAGGAGAAGAATATACTACTGATAAATTAGTAAAACACAACAATAAATTATATATTGTAACAATTGATTTTACTGCTGATATAATAGAAGCAAATGAAGATTTAAGTTTTGAAAAGGATTTAAAGGCAGGAAATTTAGTTGCTATTGTAACAGAAAGAAAAGTATCAAAAGTACTACCATATACACAAGCTACACAATATGATAAAGATACATTAGTATATATAGGAAGTGAAATCGCAAGGGTAGATGTTGATTATACATCTGATGCTACACAAGCGACTGTAGAAGAATCTTTTGATTTTGATGTTGCTAATAGTAAATTAGTTCCTATTAATTCTGGAGATTTTGTAGCAGTTTTGCCATATGCACAAGATACTGATTATTTAGAAAACAGTTTAGTATTTTTAGATGAAAAAATTGCAAGAGTAGAAGCTAATTATCATTCAGATAATACAGCTGGGAATACATTAGAACAATCATTTGAAGCAGATATTAAGAATAATAAAATAAGTTTAATTAATACAGACCACGTTCAAATTATGAATCAATATGCTCAATCAAATATGTATTTCAAAGATACTCTTGTATATAACGGAAATCTTATTACTAGAGTAATGAAAGATTTCATTGCAGATAGTACTGGGGCAAATATAGATGACTCTTTCGATAAAGATGTTACTGCTGGAAATTTATTAGTATTAAATAAAGAAGCAGAACCACGGAATACTTCCATACAAACAAGGAACTTTATTTTATAAAGATAAATTAGTATTTGCTGATGGTAGAATTGGTAGAGTATTAAATGACTATATATCTGATAATACAGGTGCCACTTTAGAAGATTCAATAAATATTGATATAGCAAACGGAAATTTAAGAGAAATGGCAGAAAACTATAGATTCAAATTGTATGAAACAACTATGGATTTGAATAAAACAGTAAATGCTATTAATAATATTCCAGTTAATACTATTGTTTTTGAAAATAGTGAGACTATTCAAAATATGAGAATAAATGAAGCAGTATATGGTCATTTAGGAACATTATCATTAATAAAAGAAATTGATATTAATAATGGTATAATTAAAACAAAAACAGTAACTAGTAGGGAAGTAGAATTTATGCCACCAGCTCCAAAAGATTATGAATATACTATACAACTTTCAGGGGCAGGATATTCTGTAGGGGAAGTAATTGCAACAACAACACAGGATATAAATGTTGAAATTAGTCAAGTAGGTGGAAGTGGAGAAATAATTAATGTTATTCCATCAGATGCTATACAACAGACTAATGGTACTGGTGCAGTTATAGATGCAAAAATGAAGATGTTTGTTGGCAATGGTAAAAAATGGTATGAATTACCAGAAGTTCAAGGTGGAGCAAATATAGAAGAATATAAACAAGGACAGCCATATACAAAAGACAGTTTAATATTTTTAGATGATATATTAGTAAGAGTTTTAACAGACTTTACATCTAATGACACATTGGCAACAGTACAAGAATCTTTCAAATCTGATTTGGATAATGCTTATTTAATCAGAATGACAAGAGAAGACGTTAGTGTGCCAGAATGTTTAGGTTCAGTAAAAACTGATAATGCTTCTGATTTACCTACATTGGCAATTAAAGGAAATTGGGTATTAATCGAGAATTGTGTTAATACCGCTAATGGTCAAGCAGGTATTGGTTTATATAATGGAACATCTTGGGATATTAATCCAATCCCACAAGGAACATTTACTTTCCCTGAGCCTACTGATGATGGAAAATTATATTTTAGGAAAAGAGACACTGGGAATACAAATGGACAATGGGAAGCATTTACAAAAGTAGATGGGAATGAAGTAGAAGTTACAATTAAAACAAAAAGTGATTTAGCTGATAATACTTATGTACCTAAAGCAAATGAATTAGTATATGATACCAACAGAAAGATATTAGTTATAGGAGATGGAACAACATCATTAGGAAGTCTTAAAGCATTTTATGGCAATTCAACACTAACTGCTAATGATATTACTACAGCTTTAGGATATACTCCTGAAGACTCTAGTAAAAAAGGTCAAGCTAATGGATATGCTCCATTAGATGCAAACGGAAAAGTTCCAACTGGAAACTTACCAGATGCTTTAACTGACACTTACTCTAAAACAGAAATAGATAATAAAGATACTGCTACATTAAATTCAGCAACCACATTAGTAAATACTGAAGCAACAAGAGCAAAAGGAATTGAAGCTGGTTTAAGAACAGACTTAGATAATCATATATCTGATACAGTAACTCACGTAACTCAAGCAGATAAAGATAAATGGAATGCAAAAGTAGACAAGTCAGATTTAACAGATTATGATAATCATATATCTGATACAGTAATTCACGTAACCCAAGCAGATAAAGATAAATGGAATGGGATGAATAAAGCATACTATGTAACAAATGTTTCTGATTTACCTGCGACAGGAAATCAAATAGGTAATATAGGCTATGTCCAAGTTTCTGCGGCAGGAGTTACTCCTGTTGTATGTGACCAATATTTATGGGATGGAACAGCTTGGAAACAATTAGATGCAAATCAAGTATCATTAACATTTACTTGGGGAGCATTACAAGGGAAACCAGCATCTACACCATTAGCTATTGATAATGCTGTTACAGTTGCACATAGTCATACAAATAAAACAGTATTGGATAAAATTGGGCAATCAGCAGCTGGTAACTTTACATATGATGGAGTAGAGATTGGTGTTAAGGTTATGTTCTTAGCAAATGAGAATATGTTACCAACTATAGGAGAATTAGATACTTTATATGTAATATATGAAGATGGTAGGGTTAGAAACTATCCTTCAATATCAGTATGGAAAGATGGAAGTTATCAAGTTCTAGGTAGAGGAACTCAAGATTCTGCTCCTGCTGTTGGAGATATGAGTATCTTACAGGCTGAATACTTTTCTGTAGTTAAAGGTTCTCAGTATAAAATAACATTTTCTCCAAATCAATATTTTGCATTTTTACCTGTTGAGATTTTGAGAGAAATTGAAGGTTTGAAAAATCAAGAAAAAATTATTGTAACTGTTGATGACCCAGCTATGTTCAAATATAATGATGACTTATTAAATGTAAATGCATCAAGTAAATTAACTATATCAATAAAAGAAAAAGAGACTGATTTAGATACAGTATCGGATTTTTATTATTCTCACGTTGATATAGATTTATCAGATTATAAAGATATTGATAATATAGGATAGAAAGGAGACACTTATGGCAAAAATTTTAAAGTTTAAATCGTGTGCAAAAGGTGGAGAGTACAACGGGCTAGGAGCTGTAACACCAAGTAGTTATTATTATATTGGTGTAGAGTCTCCTTCAAATATAGTTAATCATATAGATAGTTGTTACGCTGATGACCCTAATTTAGCTGGAAAGGTAACAGGAATTGGATATGGTTGGCAAAAATATGAAATCCCATCATCTGGAAATATTAAGTTTACTGTTCGTGGAGCAGCTGGCGGAACAACAGGGAAATCTGGATTCTCAATTAATCCTACTACTGGGGAAATAACTGGTTCTGGAAATAGACCACGGACGAGGAGCGAAAATAGTCGGAACAGCTAAACTTAAAAAGGGTGATATACTTTATATGTTAGTTGGTATGCGTGGTTGGTGTAATAACGGTTCTGACTATGGTTCTGGTGGAGGAGGAGCTTCTGTAGTTCTTAAAGATAATCCAGTAGGAACTTATACATTTGCTCCTTTAAATAGGAAAGTTGATGTTTTATTTGTGGCAGGTGGAGGAGGAGGATGTCTTGACTCTTCTTTTGGAAATGCTACTTATTATGGATTGGATGCTGTTACATCTAATGGAACAAATACAAATGGTGGTACTTCAAGCCACACAAGAGGTGGTGCTGGTTTAACTGGTAATGGTGCTGGAGGTTCTGGTGGAAACCAAGCCTACGCAATATTGTCAGGTACCCCTTCTCATACAACTCTTAATACTACCCACTACGGTGGATGGGGCGGAGGAGGAGGTTCCTACGATGGTGGTGGAAGTGGAGGAGGTTACTCTGGTGGTAACTCTCGAGGTAATGGTGCTGGAGGTTCTGGTGGAACTTCTTACATCAATCCATCACTATGTAGTGAGATTTCAAGAGGATATGCAACTGTAGAGGCAGACTCTGAAAGAAATCTAACGAATCCTTGGACAGCCTATGGATTTATAGAACTTGAATTAGGAAGAGATGAGAGTAAATATATATTAGCAAAAGATAGTGAAGGATATAAATATTTTGATGGTGCTGAATGTCTTGATGGTACAGTAAGACCAATATTTACAAATCAGTGGAAGTTGATTGATAATCAAAGTGTTCCAGAAGAAATTACATATAAAGATTATGGAAACACTATAATTACTAATAGAATTGGTTTATTGGATGATGCAAGATTTTTAGTTATGTCCAAAGAAGCAAAAGAATCAATAAATATATCTGGACACATCAATGGAGCCATAATAGAACAAATACAAGATGTAAGTATTTCAGATATTTCCTTAATTAAAAGTATTACATCTACTCATAATTTAGATAACCTAGATGTAAGATTTGCAATGTCAAAAGACAGTGGGAAAACTTGGCAAACTTACAATGCTGGTAGTTGGACAGATATTGACATACACAATAAACAAGAATTTATGGATAATGGATATAGTTTAGCTCAGTTTAGTACAATTCCATTAGAGAGTTGGAATGGATATAAAGCAAAAGTTATTAGGTTTGCAGCGTGTATTACACAAAATGGAGCAAATGGAAAAACTGTTTTAGATAATATTAGAGAGATTGCAGATTTAGTAGGGTCTTGGAGGCATTTTAAGGAATCTGAAGCTCAATATGAATATATATCTGATACAGAAATGAAAGTTACATTTTTAGAAGGTGGAAATTATAAGGTAAACTATTTAGATAGTTTAAATCCTTCATCTTCAACATAATAAATTTTAATAAGGGATATATAGTAATTATATGTCCCTATTAAGGAGTTAGAATATGATGAAAAAGATAATTTTAAAAATAGTTCCACTATTGATAACTGGAATTATATTATTTAGTTCTGCATATATGTTTAATCTAAATAAGAATCAAACATATGAAAGAGTAAGATTATTAAAGGAATCTCAAGTTCAAGTTATTGCAACACAAATGGATACTATCGCAGCAATAACAAAAGAACCATTAAACAGTGACCCAGTTAATAGAGATATGATAATTCATTCTGTTGAAAGTATAAATGAACAATCAGGGGTATATTGTTATTTATTTAATAAAGATTGTGAATTATTATCTAATTTTAGTAAACAACAAAAACACGAAGTTGGAGAACAAATTATAAAAGCACTAAAAGAACAAACCCCTAATGTTTTAGTTAATCACGGATTCCACGGGTATATTACTATAGATATGCCAGACCAAGATATGGTTGTATATTGGCAAGGAATACCAAGTGGTTTGAGAAGTGAATGTGAATATTTTATTATTTTAGCTGTAAATAAACAAGAAGTCCAAACAAATGAAGCAATTATTTCTTGTAAAATAATGATAGGAATGCTAACTATAATGTTATGCGCATCTCTTTATTGTAATATACATCACATTTCTAACAATAAACAAAAAGAATAAAGAATGATAAGGGGGAGAAAATATGGGTGAAATACCGTGGTATGATTTATTTTTTAATCTATCCTTCTCTTTCTTTGGAGGATTAATTAAAAGTGTAACATCAAAGAAAGCAAAAAAAAGTTTGAGTTTCTTTTTTGCTTCTGCCATCATAGGTGGTTTCGCAGGGCTATTGACTTATATGTTATGTTCAAGTTTTAATTTAAGTTGGCAAATGACTAGCTTTGCGACAGGGGTCGCACGGATATATGGGAGACTCTATTTTAAAAATATTTAGTGATTTTCTTCCTAAGATTTTAACAAAACATTTTGATATCAAAATAACCGAAGTCAAGGAAGACAAGAAATAAACAATTATACATAATGAAAGGAGAGAAATAAATGTTTTTATTTGTTGAAGATACAATATTTAATGTTAAGAAAATAGTTACTGTTGAAATAGATAAAGAAGTTTTAACACAGGTAAATTACTATTTAAGTGATGGAGCTTTATTAAAAGAAGAAATGGAAACTGAAGATGATGCAAAAGCAAAACTTACAGAACTATCAAACCAAAGCTCTTTTATAAAAGTAAGAGAAGATAAGTTGGTAAACTTGATACATATTAAAAATGTAAAAAAAGATATAATAAATGAGAATACATTAGTATATACTTTTTATAAAGGAAATGATGCTCTTGTTAAAGAAAGATTTGATAATGAGCAAAAATTAAATGAAAAAATAGAATTAATTAAAGCACAATTAAATAAAGTAAACGCAGAAGAAAATGGCGAAGCAGAAGATAAAACTAATTAAATTGACAAATAGTTGTCAGCGTGGTATAATTAATAAAAGTATTATTTTAGGTGGGGAGATTTCTCCCTGCCAAAATAATAAGAATAGTAGTCAATGCTATTTTTAAGTGAATAATATGCTATTTATTTAAAAATGGCATTGATTTTATTGTTGAAAAGGAGAGTAATTATGGATGAATTTGTTAAAGGTTTAATGGGAATAAATAAAGCATATGTTGGAAAATATACAAATCATTATCATATTTGTGAGTTAAAGGCATTGGGATTATCATATGGTTCTTTAAAGAGGGATATAGAAAGTTTTTGCCCCAATAAGATAAAATATAAAAATATGGGGAAAGATGATATTTGTGATAATTGTTTTTATCAAAGATGCCTCATCCTTTCTGATGATGGAAATCATATTATAAATATAGAGTAAAAATTTTAGGAGGAATTATTATGGAATTTAAAGATTTTAAAGAAAAATATTTTGGTAAAAGTGTAGAAGAGATTAAAGAAGGATTAAAAGGAGAAAAAGACTTTTGGAAGACATCAACAAAAGTTCAGCTTGCTGTAGATGCAAATTCTTTAGCAGAACAAATCATTCGTTTTGATAAAGATTTTATCGGTCTTTTTGTATTTAAAAAGAAATATGTTATTATGCTATATATCTTCCAAAATCTTACTAATATAGAACTAATCCCAGAAGATGAAGAATTTGAAGATTATAATGTATATATAGAACAAGCAATATTGGAATTAAATGAACAAGCAAAATTCTTTAAGGATATTGTAGAAGAGATTATTGTTGGAAAAGAAAATCAGGTCTTACAAGAGTTATATGAAGTATTCAAGAAAGGTATGCCAACTGTTGATGAAATGAAAGAACTACAAACATCAGTTAGTGGGTTATTTAAAGATGAATCTCCTGAAAAACTAAAAACTATTGAAAGTATTTTGGCATTTAATGACCCAACAATGAATACAATCAAAAATGTTATATTAGATAATAATATTAACGAAGAAATGAAAAAACAAATACAAGAAACTAATACACAAGAATAGCTATTTTAGAGTAACAATCAAAGAAGGAGTGTTTTCTGAAATGGATGATTTTTTAATTACATCTCAACACGGAAGAGTGTATAAGGGATTAAGAGCTTATCGTATTGCGTTAGGTCACGCAGTAAGACAAGCTCTTATTAATTTTGCAAAAGAAGTAGAAGGTTATTGCCAAGAAAAAATTGCGGAATTTTATGGAGAATATAATCCATCTTATTATGATAGAACTGGACAGTTGTTAGATAAAATGAAATTACAACAATTGATAAAGACAGAAATAAGAGGAAATTTCCAAGGAAATGTAACATTTGAAATAGATGTATTTGATTGGGAAGTGTTAGATGCCCACGAAAATGAATATGGAGAATTTGGTACATATACAAGTTTTTCTGGAGAAGATTCTCGAGAAAATATAGAAGAATATTTTTCAAATGGAATATATGGACATAATGGATTTAATTTAAGGGAAGATGTCAAACAATATATTGATGATAAATTAGAAAAAGTGATTGAAGATACAATAAATAATTTTTAACAGTAAAGGGGTGAGAACTATATGAATAACAGTAGAATTGGAATAGAGATGATTCTTAATGGATATAATGAAGCAAATAAAAAGATGTCTGATTTTTTAACTGTGACAAAAGAGGTTGAAGGTAAAAAAGTTGTTGAAATTAACCTAAAGGGTATGGACAAAGCCATATCTGATTATGAAAAATTAGGAAATGAAGCAGATAATATCCTAAAAAAAATGAATCAATTAGATGGTAGGTCAAAAGCATTTAAAGATTTAGGACAAGAATTAAATCGTGTTTTAAATACTATGACAAAAATTAAAAGTGGTGTCGAAGAAGTTGGTGGAACATTACACAAAAGTGTATTGAGCGGAATTGACAATACACGTAAGTTAGAAAAAGAATTTGAATCTGCGATGAACAAAAAGGTCAAAAAGGCAGAGGAAGCAGAAAAGAAAATTGCTCAAGCACAAGCAAGGAAAGATAAATCTGAAGCTTATCAAAAACAATTTGAATTAACAAAAAAAGAAGCAGAGAAAGAGTTAGATATATGGCAAGATGCATATAGAAAAGTAGAACGAGCAAAAAATGACATTTTAAATGGGAAAAAAGTAACTCCAAGTGAATTTTCTTACTTATTAAAAACATTAGAGCTAAGTGAGGAAAAACTTAATAGTCTTATAGGAGATATGGGAAAATTCTCAGGAAAGTGGAAGGGCGCTGCAAACGAAGTAAAACAATTCAATCAAAGAATTGCAGATGGAATGCAGTTTACAAGAGAAAATACAGTAGAAACAAATGCCAGAGATTCTCTACAAATATTAGAAAAAGATTGGGAAGATTTAGCAAAGAAGAAACAAGAATATACTAATAAACTTGGTGAAGATTCAAAAATAGTAAAAGAGATAAGTCAACAACAAGATGTTCTTAATCAAAAAATGGAAGAATATAGACAAGTTTTGATTAAAGCTTTAGAACTTAAAAGAAATGAACCTAATGCAGATAAAGAAGGTATTAATGCAGCAATAAGAAAAATTGAATTAGAAAGAGAACAATTCCAAGCTAAACAAAAAAATATTCAATTGGGAAATCAGGAGCTTCAGCAATTTAATGACGTTAAAAGTAAAGTTAATGAAATAGCAGCATTAGAAGATAGACTTACTAAACTAACAACAAATAATCCTTCAAAACATAGTTCTGAAATTAGATATGTTAGAGAATTATTAGAAAAGAAAAAACAACAATATAATATTGAAGAAGCAATTGCAAAATTAGCCCCTAGCCAACAAAAAGCAATAAGAGAAATAATTGCAAAAAATAAAGAAAATAATAATTTGATAAGAACACATCAAAAGGATTTAGAAAATAATAATAAAACACTAGGAGATACATTAAAAAATTTTGCAAGATTTACTCTTTATTATACAGTCTTACAAAATATGAAAAATCTTGTTAATCAAATGCTGACAACAATGAAAGAACTAGATAAAGCATTTACAGATATTCAATTGGTTACAGGAGATACAAAAGAAGGAACTGCCCAACTAGCACAAGAATATAATAATTTAGCAAAAGAAATGGGAGCAACAACATTAGAGGTTGCAGAAGGTGCTGGAGAATGGTTGAGACAAGGTAAGACTACTGAAGAGACAGCACAACTATTAAAATCATCAATGACTCTTTCTAAAGTTGGAGCAATGGAATCTTCTCAAGCAACAGAATTATTAACTTCATCTTTAAATGGATATAAATTAGAAGCAAAAGATGCAATGACAGTTGTTGATAAAATTTCTGCAATTGACTTGGCAGCAGCTACTAGCTCTTATGAATTAGCAACTGCCTTATCAAGAACAGCAAACTCTGCAAATGACGCAGAAGTTAGCTTTGATAAATTACTTGCAATGATTGGTACAACTTCATCAGTAACAAGAAAATCTGCGGAAACAATACGGAGAATCATTTAAAACAATATTTGCTCGTATGAGTAATGTTGCAGCTGGAAAAGATACAGATGATGAAGGTGAAGTACTAAATGATGTAGAAAAAGCATTAAATAGTTATGGTATTGCTTTAAGGAATTCAAAAAAAGAGTGGAGAAGTTTTGAAGACGTTTTAGATGAAGTAGCTGAAAAGTGGAATAAATTTTCAGGTACTGAGCAGTCACATATTGCAACTGCGATTGCAGGTACTAGACAACAAGAAAACTTTAGAGCAATGATGAATAACTGGGACGAAGTTACAAGATTAGCTGAAGTGGCTGCAAGCAGTACTGGTTCAGCAACAGAAAGAATGAACATATACCTAGAAAGTGTAGAAGCAAAAACAAATAATTTAAAAACTGCTTGGGAACAATTTGTAATGAGTTTAAATCAAAGCGAAAGCTGGAAACAATTATTAGATATGTTGACTGCATTCTTAGAGAAATTAACATATGTTGATTGGGATAAGGTGTTAAAAGTATTAATCACATTTTTATCTTTATCTGCTTTAGTTAAAGTGTTTGGTGCAATAAGTAGTGCAATTGCGGCTATTAAGTCTGCTGCTGCTATAGGTGGTACAATAGCAGGGGTGGTTTCCGCAGCATCAGGGTTATTGCCAGTTTTATTGGCTATTGCAGGTGTAGTTACTGCCATAGGAGTAGCTTGGAAAAGTGTAAAAAACAATTCAGAGTCTACATTAGAAGACATAGAAGAAAGAAGAAATGCTTTACAAGATGAAGAAAAAGATGTTAAAGAATTATATAAAAGATATTCTGAACTTGAAGGAAAGAGTAAATATTATTCTTTAACTGCTGAAGAGAAACAAGAATTGTTAGATATTACGAAAACATTAGTTGAACAATATGGATTTGAGACAGATGGAATAGATAGTTTGACTGGTGGATATAAACTTGCAAATGATGCATTAGAAAAATATATAGCAAACTTAGAAAGAGAAAAAAGATTATTAACAAGTGATGAAGAAAAAACTTTAAAAAAAGAAGCAAAAGAAGATATTGGAGATATAAAAAAAGCAAAAGAACAAAAGAAAGTTTACGAAGATAATTTTGGGAAAAAATTTTTAACTGGAACAGATGAAGAAAAAAAAGAAATTATAAAATTATTTGGACAATTAGGAGTAGGAGAACAAAAGAAAAGCTATGCTGGAACTCAAGTGTTTAGTGATACATATAAAGAAGGGCAAAGGATGTCCGATGAAGCAAAAAAAACACTAAAAGAAAAATATGGATACGATGACAAAGAATTTCTAACAAATGACCCGTTGAGTGCATATTCGTTATTTAGACAAAAATTACAATCATCAGGAATGGAGAATTGGGCATTACCTAGCAAATGGACTGATGATGGTCTAAATAGTTTTTTAGATTATTTTTATAAAAATGTGACATCAGATTACAATAAACAAGATGTTATTGTTTCGGCAAAAGGAAAAGAAGTTGCAGAAGATATTACTAAGTTATTAAGAAATAAGTTGGGAGAAGATGTAAATACTTCAATAGCAGATACAATAACAAATAGTATTACACAAGCATTATCACAAGATGGAATGGTTGAAGGAATAAAAGATGTCGATGCGTTTGTTGAAGATTATACTAATACTTTTATAAATAAAATTAATGCAAATGGAAAAGAATTAGGACTAGTTTTTGATAGATATAAAGAATTACAAGATAGAGCTAATAAAGGGATATTAAATGAATCAGAATATGATGAATACAAAAATTCTTTACATACATATATAGAAATGCAGAAAGAAGCATTAAAAGCCACAGGATTAAGTGAAGAAAAAATTAATGAGTTAATGAAGTCTTTTGAACAAGATGCTGTAAAAGGGCTAAATATCCAACTTCTTGAATTAAATAAAAATTTAAAAGATAGTGATAAATTTAGTCAAGATACTAAAAATAAATATTCTCAATTTATATCAGAAATAACTTCTTTACAAAGTTCTTTTAAAACTGGGGCAATAGATTCTAATAAATATTTTGAACAATTAAGTAAGAAAATTGATAATATAGATACTGGAAATCTTGAAGAGTTAAATAAAACTTTTGGAGACACAACAAATTATCTTAAAACAATATCTGCTCTTTGGGGAGACACAAAAAATTACTTAGATAATATTTGGACAACATTCCAAGGTGGAGGAGACTCATTAGAATTTTTGAATGAGTTTGATTCTGTTGCAAATACTATTGTAACATTAACAAATTCTTTACAAAAATTGGATGAAGCAAGTTCTGAGATAGACTTAACTAAAATAACAACTTCAAAAGAAGATGTAAAAAGAAATGTAGATAACAGAATAAATAGTCAACCAGAATCATTTGACCAAAAAATTAATGTAGATATGAGTCAAATAGAAAAGGCAATAGATTATATTAATAATTTAGATGGAAAAGACTTAGATGTTCAAATAGAAGCAGATGGATTAAAAGACGCAGAAGATGGATTTGATGATTTGCTACATATAGTAAGAGATACATCTGAAGGGACACTTGATTTAAAGGATAATACAGATGACCTATTAGGTTCGCTAAAAGAGCTAGAAGATTTAAAATTGAATGAAGTCGATAGCGCTTTTGAAACATTAAAAAATGGTTTTAGTGAGTTAACTGGTGATGTAAAATCATTAGTTGGAACAACTAATGACGAAATAAAAAATAGTGCTCAATATATGTCTCAGTGGATTTTTGATATTGCAAATAGTAATAAAGATTATGCTCAAACAGCAAAACAAGCGATAATAGATATTACAAGTAATACTGGAGTATTAATTTCTGATATCGCAGAAACAAATGTAGATTCTTTTGCAAAGGCATTGATGGCAGATGAGCAAAATGCAAATACTTTTGCAGCAGCAGCAAATAATATCGCATCACAATCAATGCAAACAGCAGTAAAAAATCTTGGAAAAACATTAGAAACAATGGGTACTGCTTTAGCGACATTAAATATCTCTGTGCCAATTAAATTAAAAGGTGCAGATACAAATATTAAAGTAGCAGGAGTTCCAATTGTATCTCTTGGTTTTGATGGATTAGATACAGAGTTAACAATTGGTGGGGAAGGAACTAAAGGGCTTTCAGACATAGGAAATTCCTTAGCAGAATTTGGAAAATCATTACAAGATGATAGTGTTTCACAAATAATAGCGAATCAATTTACTCCAGTACAGAGTGAGTACACTCCAACATTATCTAATGATGGTAAATCTGGAGGAAGCGGGAATAAAGGTCATACCCCATCAGGTGGTGGCTCAAAGAATAAAAAGTCTGGTTCTGAATACACACCAGAAGAAGCAGAGAAAGATAAAAAGTCAATTTTAAATGACATAGAGGACTACGAAAAGGACATAGAAGCTGACCTTGAAGACCAGACAGAACAACTAATAAATCACTATAACTTAGAACGTAATAAGCTAGATACTTTGAGAGAAGAGTTAGATTATTATGATTCAATATATGATTCAGTAGAAGATACTACAAAATGGTTAGAAACTCAATTAAAAATATTAGATGAAGAATCTGACAAAGTATCTGAAATGCAAAATGCTAATGAAAAAATAGATGCTCAAAGAAAGAAAATATATGCTGAAAATAAGCAGTATAATGTAGAGAGTTGGTTTGATAGTGAAGGTAATGATACACTAGCTTATGGCGATATGTTGAATAATTTTGAATATCAAAAAGAAGCTATCCAACAAGAAACAGCTCGTAAGATGAGAGCAGAATATAATAAAATTGCTAATAGTACAGATAAAGATGTAATCAAAGATGCAAAAGAAAAAATCAAGTTAATTGAAGAAGAGGGAGACTTAAAAATCAAAGAACTTGATAAAGAAAAAGAAAAGGTTGAAAATATTCACGATAGTGTTGAAACATTAAATGATGCTTGGGACGAAAATCAAGAGAAAATTAGAGAATCTCTTCAAGAGTTAAATGACAGAATTAAAGATGTAAGAGACACTTTAATCGACCAAATGATGGAACAATTAGAAGAAGCTACAGATAAAATGAATAAGAGTATTGAGAAGGATGTTACAAGATTAGAACAGCTTAAACAAATTCAAGAGTCTTATAATAGTATATTAAATGACACAATAGATACACAAGACGAATTACTAGATGAACTTCAAGCTAATTTAGATTCTTATCAATATCTTGATGAAGATATGCGTCAATTGATGTTTAATGAAGATGATTATAAGAAGTTGAGTGGAGTATTGGGAGATATTCAAAAAGATATTGCTGATATCTGGGAAGACCATTATAATCAAATTCAAAACTTAACAGAAGATGAAATGTATAAAGCAGAATATATAACTGCTGAAACAGAAAGACAATTGGCTACAAAGCAAAAACAATATGAACTTGCTAAAGCTGAATTAGATATTGCTAAAGCAAAAACTAATTTAGAAAATGTAAAGAATGAAAGAAATACTAGAATATTTGCAAATGGAGAATGGAAATGGGTAGCAGACCCTACAGCAGTTAGAGATGCACAGAAACAAGTATCTGATGCAGAACGTGCTAAAAACAAAATAGAACGTGAAGAGGAACAACAAAAATTAATAGATGGATTAGATAGACTTATAGATGCAGATAATCTTCAAATAGATAAAAATAATGAATTATTAGAAAAGATTAAAGAGGCTATCGAAGCTGAAACAAAAGAAGTAAAGAGTATAGATGATGCATTGGATAATATTAAAACAACAAATCTTCCAGACTTAAATACAACATTAGTAAATGCTTTAGGAGAAGATGGTGGACATATGACTGAACTTCTTAGAAGTATTAATAAAAGTCAAACAACTCTAGCAGCTGCATTAAGAGGTCAAACCGTAGACCAAGCTGTAAACCAATTAAAATCTGGCAAAATGGATAAAAAAGCATTTGAAGAATTGGTTACTAGATTAGGATATTCATTTAATGAAACAACTGGTAAAGTTACTACACAAGATGGCTCTTTTGATGCTCATTATTCAGGATGGACTAAAAAATCTAATAATGATACTCAAACGACTACTGGTAAAAATGGAGTTCAAGTAACAGGCAATAAACCTAGTGGAAATGGAGGACAACAACAATCATCTCCAGCATCAAGTATTCAATCCGTAAACAACAAAAATTCTCAAGAGGAATTAAAAAGAATTGCCAAAGAAGTATGGCAAGGAAAATGGGGAAATGGACAAAATAGAAAAGATAGACTTGCAGCAGCAGGATATGATTATGCAGCAGTTCAAGCACTAGTAAATAAAGGAAGAAGTTATTTCTTTGACCAAGGTGGTGTTTCAACTGGAATAGGCTTAATGGCAAAAGATACACTTGAACCTGAACGTGTATTATCACCAAGACAAACAAAATCTTTTGAAAACTTAGTAAATAACTTAACAACAAACCCTGTATTGAATGCTTTGAGCAGAAATCCTAGTGTAGTTTCTAATTTACCAAATATGGGTAATACTACAAGCAATGATAAAAATTATTACTTCAGTAACTTTACAGTTCAAGCAAATGATATTGGACAATTCATTGATAGCATTGAGACAATGCTTCCTATGAAGAATTAAAGAAAAGACAGATTTTATATCTGTCTTTTATTTTTTTATAAAAGAAAGGAGGAAACAAAATGGCACTTTATCAGCCTTCATTTTGTATTCCTAGAAATGAGGCAATTGATGCAACAAATCAAGACGATATGACGTTTTCCTTCAAGCTAAATGGAAACAATCCATTAGTTGCATATAATATACAAATATTTGATAATGATACAAACGAACTAGTTTATGAATTAGTTAGTACAGAAAATGAGAGAGCAATTGAAAAAAATATAAATGAGATACGTAGTTGGTTAAGTGTTCAAGAAAAAAAACAAGAAAAAGTTACCCAGTCAGAAGAGGAATATAAAGCAAGTACAATTAGAACAGCTTTTAGAGATTCACTTAGAAAATTTGTTTCACAGAATTCTTCAAAATTACTAGATATGACAAATACATTAGAAAAAAAGAAAAAGGGAGAATCTTTGGGTCAAACTGAAATCGTAGAATACTTTCAATATTGGGGAGACTTTATATTGGGATTAGAAACATATATTGGAGACGAAAAGAGCACAAGTACCACTACTGGTGAGGGAATGTTAAAAACAATAGAAGGATGGCTTAATATAGACCCATATAGAAAAGATGGAATAGAATATAAAGAAAAGAATGAACATTTGGTAGATAGAGGAGATTTTAATGAAGTAAAAGATTTATATCTTGATTTTAAAAATTATTATAATGGAGTAGGCGAGGCTAGAGAGGCTGCTGGAGCATCAGATACAACATATATAAACGATACAACATTAACTAAAGCTAGGCAAGCACTTTATCTAATATATTCAGAATTTTCTAATGAGGCATATTTTGGGAAAGATTTATATACAGCAATAAATAATGTATGGATTAGAGTTAACTTTAATAGATTAGAAGAAGAGATAAATAATGTATATAGTAATTGGGTTAATCAAATTAATCAACAAGAATATGCTTTGGCTCACTTAACAGGTGGTTATGCTAAACAGGATATAAATGTATATAAAAGTGCAACTGCTTCTTCTTCAAATATAAAATATATATTGAAAAAAGGAACCGAGCTAACAATTATAACCGATACACCTACTGTTCCAAGTGGTTGGTATTGTATTAGTATCAATGGGCAAAAGGGATATGTACAATCACAATATGTAACATTATATCCAAATACAAATGGGAAATATTGGTTAAAGAACCCTATTTATCCAACTAATTATGAAGGGGAACAAAATACAGTATATCATCAAATTCCATTAAAAGTAACAAATGATGCTGGGAAAATAGTAGATACATTACAAAACGGAAAAGGTTACAAATGGTCTGTAACATTATATTGGAATACATCTGGAAAATATGAGGAAGATGATGCTATATATGGAAGCTTAGTAAGTGTTGAAAATTATTTTGATACAAGAAATAGACCAATAATAGGAATTGAAAACGCAAAACAGGTATTTTCTATCCCTAATAATTATGTAACTGTTAAAAATTCATTTGTAGTTGATGGAGAAGATAATAAAAAGATTACTGTTAAAGCAGGTACTACAGTAAGACTTATCAGCTTAACAGAATCTGATGAGAATTTTGCAAATATAGAATTTACACAAGAAGGAACAAATGAAAGAATATTTGGAACAACACACATAGATAATCTTAATGGATTAGGATTATATGATGATGATACAATAACAGTTCTTCCAGTAGTTTTATCTAAAAAAGCAACATTTGTTGGGCATTATGAGCAAGCTCAACACGTATCAATAGCTTACTTCAGATGGGTGTTATATAAATTACAATATGATACAGAGGAAATAGTGGAAACAGTAAAGGATACAGGAATGGTTCCAAGTGCTGATTTTAGATTTGTTTATGAAGGATTCTTAGATGATGAGAAGTATGCTATTCAAACATTTGTTCAAACATTAGATAATGTTGAAGTTCAAACTGGATTAATTAAGTTTAAATCATCATATATAACATATCCAATTGAAAATATGGTAAATGCAGAAAATAGTCCAATTGAACACGGAATAATTGTTGAATGGTCAAATTTGAGATTAATTCAAGGTGAAGTAGATGGTGAATATCACTATGAAAAGGATTTACCAGTACAAGGAAAAACATCTTTAACATTAGATAAAGGTTCTGTATTAACTTTTGATAAAGACAAAGGTAAACCATTAGCAGTAGATTTTGACACAAACCAAATACTATGTACAAAGTTTGATGAAGATAGACCAACTGAAGTACAAAGATATTATACAGCATCAGGACTAGATGATAATGGAGAAGTTATTTCTAAAACTTTAGAATTAATTCCAGATGAAAATACTCAAACTACAGGAAAAGCAATATTACGATATACAGTAAAAACTGCTAGAGAAAACAATATATATGAACAAGAAATAATTGCATCACCACTTTATTGGTATGTAATTATTATGACAAGTACTGGATTTACAATATATACTAAATATGCTAAGGGATTATTCCCAGCAATTGACCAATATCCACATCTTAATAAATTTACAAAAACACACGGATTGTATCCAGATGCTCTTACATATCTTGAAGAACCTAGTGATAGAGTTGAATATAATTATCAAACAATTGTTGATAGAGATGGAAATGAGATTTAGAAGGGAGAGAATAGTAGATGGGAGGAACAATAAATAAAGTAGAATTACGTGGAGCCCAAACCATAGATTACTTATGGATGACAGGAACAGATATTACAACAGAAGAATGGTTGTCTATTCTCAACCAAGCTAATTACGAGCCAACTTGGGATATTAATACAGAATTTCTTGCAAAGTTTAATGAAAACTTAAATGCAGGAAATGCTCCTGAAATAGCTTGTAATACATTAAAGGGATGGAAAGTATATAGGCAAGACCTTAATGGCTCTAGTTTAAAATATGTAAAGACATTAGACCCAGATGATATATTTATAGTAGATTACAATGTTAAATGGGGGCAAGAATATAAGTATTATCTATTTCCAGAATATACAGAGGCAATGGGTAGCCCATTTGTTTCTAAAGATGTTAAAGCTTGTTGGACAGATTGGATACTATTATTATGTAGAGAAGAGGAAGGAAAGAAAAACGAATTTGCGGTTGAAGAATCCTTTCTTTTCCAATTAAATACTAATAGTGGACAGATGAATAATAATGCTGATGTTCAAGTATTTAAAACGTATCAAAAGTATCCAAAAGTTGTTAAAGGGCAATCAAATTATTTGAGTGGTCAGTTATCTAGTTTAGTAGGATATATTGGAGAAACTAATGGAGAATTAGAATACATAGAAAAACTAGATATGGTAGATAGATTAATGAGATTGAATGTAGATAATAGACGTAAATTCTTAAAAGATAAAAAAGGACACGTTTGGGAAGTTGAATTAACTGCTCCTACTTCTATGGAATATATGGAGAATGTATATAGACAACCAGTAACTGGAAGTATTGCTTGGACAGAAGTTGCTTCTACAGATAATGTTTCTATATATAATGGAAATCCTAGGGAACTATGGTTACTTACAACTACAGGAGTTCCAGAATATAATGTTAAATATATTTGGATTGACACTGAATATTGGACACCAAGTAAATACTGGACAGAAGATGGAAGACCTAAAGTTAAAACATATTATGATAAACAACAAATTGATACTAGTGATGCTACTGCTACAGAAGATGATATATTATCTGGAAAGACTGCTTATGCTAGAGGAGAAAAATTAACAGGAACAATGGAAATATAAGAAAGGAAGGGAATTGTAAATGGCATTAATAGAAAAATTTTACAATAATGATAGAGCAAGAAATATCCGTGAAATTTTAAATACAAACTTTGAAAATGTAGCAAGATATATTCCTAACAACTTTCTAAGTTTAAGTACAATAGATAAGCAGAATTTGACGGATGATTATAAAGCACATTTTAAATTAGTTTTAGATGAAGGTAATGAAAGAGTATATAATTGGTCTGAGGTTACTAGAACTTGGAACAAATATTTATTATATGCGTGGGATGCATTTGCAAGGGAAACCGCCTATGAGAATGCAAAAACAGCTTTTGTTGAAGTTGAATTAGGTATAAATGAACAAGGAAATGCAGACCCTTATACATTTACATTTTATAATAGAGAATATGAAACGATAGATAATGAGAACCCTAATAATAAACCAGATGTAGTCTCACACGACAGAACAGCAAAAGATAGCGTTACATTAACAGGTTTAAATGTAAAATTTGATGATGATTATAGTGTAACAACTATCATACAAAAGATTTTATCTGATTTTAAAAGTCTAAATGATTTTGTAGGTAATAGAGATGATATTTTAAATAATTCTGATATAACTGCGAAAACAGTATGTGGAGCGATAAAAGAAATAAATCAAAAAACTATTGATAATAAAGATAGGTTAGATAGTATAATGGATGGTACAACAAAAGTGCCTGAAGCCGTTCACGCTGAGCACGCAGATTTAGCAGATGTTGCAACAATGGCGAAAGACAGTGAATTGTTTGGTGGAGAAGAACCTAGTTTTTATGCTAAACAATCTGACTTAAATAATACAAATACTTTATTAAATAATACAGTAACAAGAGTTACAAAAAATGAAACAGATATAGCTGGTTTAGTACAAAAAACTGATAAGACAAATAATGATTTAGCTGCATTAGATGCAAGAGAAAACACTCATTATCAAGAATATGTAAAGACAAGAGATGTGGTTGCAGATAATGTAGATAGAATTAGTGCATTAGAAGATGGAGTAGATGATATAAGAAATCAAATCGGATGGGAGATATTAACTGTATAGGAAGGAGAATGTAAATGAGTAATGTAACATTTTATGATTATTTAGATGCATTAGAAAAACCTGTTATAGTTCCTTGTTTGAAATTAGAATGGTTAAATCCAGACGATACAATATCTCACGAGATAACTACTTCGTTATATAATACTAATGGTACATTAAATATCTCAAATCAAAATGGATGTAGAAGGACATTTAACTTACAAATTCATAATCCAGATGGAAAATATGATATAGATGTAAACAAAATATGGTTAGGACAAAAAGTAAAGCTTTACCTTGGATTATATATAGAAGACACTCCTTACTTTATACAGCAAGGAGTGTTCTATATCACTAATCCAACTGATATTATGAATCCATCTACAAAATGTATTCAAATTAACTGTGTAGATAAATGGGGAGGATTAGATGGAACTGTATTTGGAACATTAGATGGAAAATATAAAGTTCCAGTAAATTCAGATATTTTCACTGCAACAAAAAAATTATTAATGACAGATAAGGGAAATGGATATCCTGTAGATAATATACAACCAAATATAAGTACTTATTTTAAAAGTAAAACAACAACATTATCTAACAATCAAATAGTATCTGTTTTAAAAACCCCATTTACATCAGACATTGACCGTGGTCAAACGTATGCAGATGTATTATTACAATTCAATACAATGCTCGCAGGTTGTATATATTATGATGTAGTTGGTAGGTTAAATATAGAACCAAATGAAGATGATTTATTAGACTATAATAAAGAAATTGTTCATAGTTTTACTCAAGATAACTGTGAAATTTTAGGAAGAAGTAGAGATTATCAATTTAATGAAGTATATAATGACATATTGTGTGTTGGTGCTACGACAAATGGTTATATGGCAGCTGGAAGAGCAACTAATACAAATATCCAAAGTGATTTATGTGTACAAAGAATTGGGAAAAAGACAAAAGTATTTGAAGATTCAAATTATTATAGTGACAAATTATGTCAGGATTGGGCAAATTATTTATTAAGAAGAAATACAATATTACAATCTAGTTTAAATATACAAACTGTTCCGATGTATCATTTGGATGTTAATAAACTTATTACTATTCCAAACGAAAAGAATCATTTAGAACAAGAAAAGTTTTTAATTAATAGCTTATCTATTCCTTTGGGAATAGGTCAAATGAGTATGTCAGTAATATCTGTAAGTGAACTAGAAAAAATTTTAAATAATATGAAAATGGGGGATTAACTATGGATAATTTAGAGCAGAATTCTTTAGCGAATAGATTATTAACAATATTAAGAGATTGGATAAATAAAATTATTCCTGAGGAAACAAAAAATTGCTTGAGAACAAAAATTGGTTATGTAATTGAAAGTGATGATGAAACTCACTATGGAACATTTAGAGTTATATTGCAAGATGATTTTAATAAATATAAAACACTAAAATCAGACTTAGATAATGGGAAAATAGATTCTGATACTTTTAATGATGAGGTAAATGATTTCTGTTTAAATAGTGTTCCTTGTGCTTGTCTTGATTTAAGAGACCATATGTTTCCCCAATCAGTAGTAACAATTGCTTATACAGATAATAAATTATCAAATGCTTTTATATTATTTAGGAACAATATTTATAATCGTTAAAGAAGGGAGAGGGTTATGGCAAGTTTAGAAGAAATAGAAAGTTACTCACAGGTAAATTGGCATAATTATTTACCACCATCAATTGACCAAAATAACCTAAATCATTTGGAAGAAAACTTAAATCTTAATAGGGATACTATAAATGCAATTATAAGAAATTTAGGTATAAAACCAGATGGAACATCTGTAGAAGACCAAAAAATTTATGATACACCAATATATGAAACATTAATTTCATTTAAAAACGAATTAAAAAGACTTGAGAAAGATAAATTGGATAAGAGTAAATATAATAGTGATTTAGGTGATATAACACAATTACAAGGTGGTTCTAATTTAGTAACTGCAATTAATAATAGATTAAGAAGAGATATAGATGATTCAGCAGACCATACGTATACATTTAAGAAATTAGTTTTAAATAATGGAACAAGTGAAGCTTTAAATGTTACAGGTAGTGCAACTATTACTAAAGGATTAAATGTTGTGGGGATTACTTCTAGTGGAAAAGTTACAGTTACTCATACTGATGGAATTGAAACTACAAAGTTAAAAGTTAATAAAGAAACTACTTTTGCTAGTACATTAACTGTTTCTGGTTTATTAACTGCAAACGGAGGAATAAAAACAAATGGAGACCAGACTACTACAGGAACAATAACTACTGCAAATCTAACAGTTAATACAAAATTAGATAGTAAGAATACTACAACAGTTAAAACACTTTCTGCTAGTGGAGCTATTTCTACATCAGAAACAATAACAGCATCAAAAGATATTCGTACTAGTGGAGCATTTCGTTCTACAGCAGAATATATAGAATTCCATTGGGGAGCAAGCCCTTTACATAAATTATATGTTCACGGAAGTACTCAACCTTTAGGTAGAGGAGATGCATTTATACAAACAGTAGATTAGGAGGGATAATATGGCAGCAAGTGATTATGGATATTATCGTAGTGATGGTATTCAAAATAGTGGTACAGCATTAAGACAAAATGGTAATGCTTATATATATAATTCTGCTGGACAGATTTATCCTAGACAAGTTGTTGAAACAGATGTATCAATAATAGATATAACAGATAATGTTTCTTATCAATGTATGACGTTACGTAGTGGATATAATAGTAACGTAGAAAAAGGTTCTTGGAGAACAGATGTTGCGTATCAAGGATTCTATTGGGGTAGTGATGGTAAATCTCAACAATCTTGTGGACATTTCTTTAGCTCAGCAGGGAAGCCAAGTGTTGGTGGAAGTAATGTATTAAATTTTGATGTTAAATACGTTAGAATAGAATTAAACAGAAGAAGTGGTGCAGGATATTATAACGATAACGCAGTTGGACATCTTAGGATGTCAAATTTAAAAAATTGTTATGCTGGAGGGAATACTGCAAATCCATTTAGAAGTGGAAGATGGAGTGAGTTGAATCAAACTTTACTAAATGATTATGATTATACTTTCACTTGGTTATCATCTGGACATACAACAGTATTAGAAAGTAATGACAAAAATTCTGCATTATGTCAATTTATTAAAAACTTTTTAAATGATAGTAGGGCACAAACTTTATGTGTTTATAATGGTGAAGTAAATGTACGTCCATATTCTAGGAACTATGCTGCTTGTGATAATGATAAATTTAGGATATCTATAAAAGTAGATAGGACAGTTCAAATGTAGAATTATATAATTAAATATATAATTAAATTTTTAAAAGGAGGTAGATAACTATGATAGAATGGTTAGCTGCAAATTGGTTACCACTAGTAGTATTTGTTGTAGTGGTAATAGGACTAATATGGTTCTTACTAAAGAAGAAAGGACTTAGACAAGCTGCAATAGATGCTATTGTTTATGTTCAAGAAAAAATGGCAACAGAAGAGGGAAAAGTAAAAATGCAAGGTGCAATAGATTACATACAACAATTAGTTCCATTTTTGGGATTTATCCCAGATTCAATTATCGAATCATTTATTCAAAGTGTATTCGACCAAATCGAATCTGCTTTAAAATTACCTACTAATGAATGTAAAGTTGAAGTAATTGAAGAAACAAAAGAAGAAGTTAAAATAGAAGAATAATATATCCTCAGACGAATGAGGATGCCCATAGAGACGTTAAAATACATTAGACAACAAATTATATGTCTAAGAAATTTAACGTCTTATTTTTGATATTATAAGTTCCAAAAGGAGGAAATTTTTATGGAAGAAAAAAATTGGCTAGAATCAACAGAAGTTTTAGAATATGACCCAGCATTAGGAGAAGTTTGTGTAAATGACCCAGAAAATGATTGGTCAGAATATCAAGATGATGGTGTTGGAGAAGATATTGATAACGAAGAAAATGATGGTTAATTAAAAGAAAGGAAGTAATGTAATATGGAAATAATTCAAATGTTATGTCCATCTAGCAAATGGTCATTAAAAGCACCTTATGCTATGGCTCCACAAGGAATCACAATTCATAATACTGCTAATGATGCAAGTGCGAAGAATGAGGTATCTTATATGATTACAAATAGTAGTTCTACATCATTCCATTATGCAGTTGATGATGTTAGGGCAGTACAAGGTATTCCTTTAGATAGAAATGCTTGGCACGCTGGTGATGGTAGAAATGGTTTCGGTAATAGATATACAATAGGAATCGAAATCTGTTATAGTAAATCAGGTGGAGATAGATTCCACACTGCTGAAAGAAATGCTGCCGAATTGACTGCAAGATTAATGTTACAATATGGATGGGGATTAGATACTATAGGAACAAAAGTTATAAATACACATCAATACAGAAGTGGAAAATATTGTCCTCATAGAACACTTGATGAAGGAATAGAAAGATTCTGGAATATGGTAAGAGAAGAATATGGAAAATTATCTGGAACTTCGGTTCCTACACCAACACCTACTCCTACACCAAATCCTTCAGATAGTTATTTAGTAAGAGTAACTACTGGAGCATTAAACATAAGAGCTGGAGCAGGAACTCAATATCCTATAACAGGACAAATTAGAGATAAAGGTACATACACAATAGTTGAAACACAAGGCAATTGGGGAAAATTAAAAAGCGGAGCAGGATGGATTTGTTTAGATTATACAAGTAAATCTGGAGAATCTAACCCTCAACCACAACCTTCACAACCAACACCTCAAGGACACTATGTAGGAGAAACTGTTACAATAAACGGAGTATATACTACATCTCAATCTACAAAAAAACTAACACCAGCAGTTAAAACAGGAACCATTACAAAAATAGTAAATGGAGCAAAGAATCCATACCTATTAAATAATGGTAATATCGGTTGGGTAAATGATAACTGTATTGTAGGTGGCAATTCTACACCAGCTCCACAACCAAGTGTTCCTGCTAGTTTTAGTAAAGGACAAAGAGTTACACTTAAAACAAGTGCTCAAAAATACTGTACAGGACAAAATATACCAAACTCTATAAAAGGAAAGCAATATACAATAATGCAAGTTGGTAGTGGTAATACACATCCAGATGGAGTATTATTAAAAGAAATTATGAGTTGGGTATATAAATCAGACGTTCAATAATTTTTAAAATATTTTAGGGTATAGGTTAAAACCTATACCCTAGTTTTTTATGTTTTTATTTGAACTCTTGCATACTTTTCATAACTTCTTCAGTTATCATTACAGATGCTTCATTAATTTGTTTCATTCCTATTAACATTCCTTGTTGTTGCCATAACTTAATATAAGGATTTAATACATTCATACATTCTTCATCTGTTTTTGCATTTTTTATTCCATCTATTAATTTTTGAGTTGCACTTGAGAATATTGTATCTATACTTTCAATAGTGGAATTAATTGCTTTCATATCACACAATACTCTTTCTACCTCATCCCAGTCACTAACTTTAATAATATTCTTAGGATATTCATTTTGTTGTCTATTAGTATTCCAAGGTTGTTTGTATAATAGATATGGGCAATTAAAATCTTTTGCATAATTAAGATTATCATCAATCATAATATCAACATTTATTAAAGATTTATTAGTAGTAAATATTATATCATCCTCAGTAAGAATTGGTATTTGTTCTAAAATCCATTTCTTTTTATTTTCTTGTAGATTTTTAGATGTAGCAGATATAATTATTACCTTATTATCACTATTAATAATTTTTGCTATTGTTCCTTTTACATTTGGTAGAAGTTTAAGATGTTTATAATAATCTGGATGTCCAGAAAGTAAAGCTTCGTGTAAACGATTCTTTTCTTCTTCTTCCCAATCGTTATAGAAATCCCAAGTGTAAGCATCTTCTTTCTTTAAATTCTCAACATTTTCTGTTTTAAAATGGTCATTATAAACCTGAAACCAAGATTCACAATGATTAGTCATTGTATCATCAATATCAATTCCTACTATCATAATTTATCCCTCCATTGTAGTTATTTCTGCATACCACTCTTTAGGAAAATCAACATCGTATTCAATATCCCCAAATAGTTCTGGCATATCTTCTTTAAATCTAAGAAGTAATGGAATAAGTATTTGTCTTATTTCAGGGTGAACCATTTTTGAACATCTTAAACTTAAAACGTGTCTCCATTCTCTAATATTACAAGTCATACAAACTTCAGCAGCTACACTGTGTGGTAACATAGTCCTGCATTGGTCTGGAGTTGCTTTATTGTTAGCCATAAGCATATAAAAAGTTTCAATACTTTTCATACATTCTTTCCAACAAGCATAATCATTTGGATTTGTTATATATACAGGGTCAATAAATTTAATACTATTACTAAATTTATCTTTACTGTAGTTACAATAACGAGTACTTTCTATTGAGAAAGAAGCTCCTGTTCTATGTCTTGTTAAGTCTTTATATGAGTTAATAGAACAAGTAAATCTAACAGTTATTTTCTCGTGTTCTAATACAGATTCGTGTCCCCTATTAATACAATTCTTTAATAGATTTTTATAACTTTCTTCTGTGATACTTCCTTCTGAACGATAACAGGTTCTACAAGCTCTTTCAATATTTTTCATTATCTTGATACCATCATATTTTTCTACTTCAACTTTTGGTTTTATTATTTCCATATTATTTGTCCTCCTTATATAAAGGATATTTTTCACATAATGCCTTAACGTGAGCCTTGATTGCTCCAATATTGCTTTCATAATATGGACTAGCACATAGATTTATTTGAGAAGCAATAACTCTCATATCATCCTCAATTAAACCCCTTGAAGTTACTGCTGGAGTACCTAATCTAATTCCAGATGTAATTGTTTTCTTTTCTGTGTCAAATGGAACAGCGTTTTTATTAGTTATGATATGACAATTAGCCAATCTGTTTTCTAACTCTTGTCCTGTAATACCTTTATTACGAAGGTCAAGTAATACTAAATGATTATCTGTCCCTCCTGTTAAAACATCAAAACCACAATATTGAAGTGAGTCTGCTAATACTTTAGCATTTTTAACAACTTGTTCCATATATGTTTTAAATTCTGGTTGTAGTGCTTCTAAAAATCCTACAGCTTTAGCTGCAATGATATTTTGCAATCCTCCACCTTGACATCCGTGGGAATACTGCTTTATCTATCGCTTTTGCTAGTTCTTCATTATTTGTAAGTATTAATCCTCCTCTTACAGAACGAAGTGTTTTGTGTGTAGTTGTCGTTACAATATCACAAAATGGGAATGGACTAGGATGCAATCCTGTTGCAACCAAACCAGCTATATGAGCAATATCAGCCATAAGATAACATTTCTTTTTATTATATTCCGATTCAATCATAAGTTCATCATCATTATCTTTTAAAACATTATCCATTATATTTTTATTGACCTTATCAACAATTTCTCTAAAACGACTAAAGTCTATTGTTCTAGGATATGCTGAAGCGCCACAAATTAATAATCTTGGTAAATGTTCTAAAGCTAACTTTTCAACTTCATCATAATCTATTAAATATGTTTCTGGATTTACTTCATATTGAATAGATTTATAATTCTTACCAGAATATGTTGGTTTTGCTCCGTGTGTTAAATGTCCTCCAGAATTTAAGCTCATTCCCATTATTGTATCTCCAGCTTTACATACTGCAAATTGTGCTGCGAAATTAGCGCTTGCTCCACTATGTGGTTGAACATTGGCATATTTACAATTAAATAGTTTACAAGCTCTATCTCTTGCTAAATTTTCTGTAATGTCAATATTTTCACAACCTGCATAATACCTATGTCCGTGGGTATCCTTCACTATATTTTAAAGTGTGATATGAAGATTGGGCTTGTAGTACTGCTTCGCTAGGTCTATTTTCACTAGCAATTAGTTCAAGCCCATCTTCTTGTCTTTTGTATTCATCTATAATTGCCTTGTAAACCTCTGGGTCTACATCTTTAACTTTATCAAAATTTAACATTATATACACTCCTAATTTAGATTTTATCTAAAATGTCATCAATACGAGTATCTAAGAAGTCTTTTAATATGGTGTTATATTTCTCGTCACTAGTTAATATTTCAGCAATTCTACTAGATAACATATAATTTTCTATATTATAATTTTTAATACATTCATCAAGTTTTTGAGATAATATACTATCCAATTCTTCTTTACTCTCATTATATATATCTTTTAATTTACTTGGTAAATCTAAATCCCAAGAAATATGACTATTTGAGTATTCTTTATTAGAATATCTTTCTTCTACTTCTTGAAGAATTTTAAGATATATTACATCCTTTAATTTAGAAGACATATAAGTATTTTCAAGTAATTCTTTGATGATTTTATTAATTAGTCTATCTTGAATTTCATTTTTATTTTCATCAATTAAAGCCTTAACTTGTTTATGTATTTCATTTTTTATTTGATATTCAGCTTCTTCTTGCATTGCTTCTTCATCTATGTAATCTAATAAATTCCCGTTGCAAATCTATCTCTAGTTTCATTTAAACCACCTTCTCTTCCTAAAATATTTATTGCTTGTTTAGCCTTCCACTCAATTAATCCGTGTTGAAATGTTGTACGTACAAAATGCTTTTTAAGTTCTTTATGTATTTCTATATCAAAAGCATCATCATCTAAAATAACAAATGGAGAATCAAGATGGTCGTGCTTCTCAAGCCAATCTAATATTTCTTTGCCTCGTTCTTGATTAATATAAGGAGTAGTTTCTTGAACATATATACCATATTCCGCTAATCGAGCATTCACGATATAATGAGACCTTTCATTTAACCTCCAACTGCTAGATAGAACAACTAATGGTTCATTATTATTATCTAAAATCCAATCATAGATTAATCTAAGATTCTTTAAGCATTTTGGGTCAAATGGTACAAAGTCCATAGACATTGGTTGATGATGTTTTTTATAACATTCTTCAATATAGTCCATATCATTTAATACTCCATCAATATCCAAAAATATGATATTTGTCATTTAAAACTACTCCTTACTTTCTAAAATTATGAGTTTTTAACTGCTTCTTTTAAAGCTTTTCCTGCTTTGAAAGCTGGTGCTTTGCAAGCTGGGATTGAAATTGATTCACC
The DNA here is from genome assembly GCA_949927585.1 of uncultured Clostridiaceae bacterium. GTDB lineage: Bacteria > Bacillota > Clostridia > TANB77 > CAG-508 > UMGS1663. The sequence goes on along the minus strand of CATLFA010000001.1, from coordinate 60,471 downwards.
TGTTTGTGGATTATGTCCTTGTCTTGCAGCTCTTTCTCTTACTTCAAAATTACCGAATCCTGTTAAAGCAACTTTATCTCCAGCTACTAGAGCTTCTGATATTACTTCTACGATTGCGTTTACTGATGTTTCAGCATCTTTCTTTGTCATTTCTGTTTTTGCAGCGATTGCAGCTACTAATTCTTTCTTATTCATAAAAATTCCTCCTAAAATTTTTCTATTCTATAATCAATCTTGCAGCCCTATTAGTAAGATAGATTATGAATAATATATATTATAAAGTGATTATTCACTTTACATACTTAATTATACTATACTGACAACTATTTGTCAAGTTAGATAGAATATCTGTTTAAAATTCTTTAGTATATAGTATAATAGGAGCATTCTCTCCCATATATGGTATAGTTCTTAAAGTATTATATTCTATAAATTCTAATGCATCTATGTAAGAAATATCATCTTCTCCCATTAAATCTGTAATCATTTGTTCCATATCATATATCACTCTGTTGTCATAAGATATGCCAAGTATCGAATTTGGAAATTTAGGATTATCAAATATTGGAATTAAAAGATTATTCTCTTCTGCATATTCAACTACTTCATCATAAGTCATTGTAATGCTCCTTTCTAAAATTAACTTAACATATCACCAGCTAATACAGCCTTGCCTTCTTCTAAACTCTTTTTAACATCAATCCATCTTTGATTTTCTGAACCAGCCCATTTAAGATTAAGGTTTTTCTTCTCGTCTATGAACTGCCCACAGACCATATAATCAAGATAGATTAATATTTCTCTTTTTACTGGGTCATTATATATATCTTCAAACTCATAACCAGTCCAAAGCCATATATCTTTATCTTTAGTTGTAGCATTAATTTTAAATACACAAGCTAAATCTTTTACATCATTAAAATTTTCATCACATAAAGGCTCTCCACCTAAAATAGATAAACCTTTTATATAATTTTTACTACATAAATCTATTATGGTTTTAAGGGTTTTAGGAGTAAACTCCTTACCACCCTCAAAATTCCAAGTTTCTGGATTGAAGCAGTTTTTACAATGGAAATGACATCCTTGTGTAAATAATGATACTCTAACACCTTCGCCATCTGATATATCCATTTTACGTATTTTATTATATCTCATTATTAATCCTCCTCATTCAAATGAACGCTATATGTTGTATGTTCATTAAAATATATTTCATTTCCGTATCTTCTTTTAAGATAATCCATAAATTCATATATATCAATACAATTAAAGATGAAAGATTCGTAATAATCTTTTCCATAATCTTTTTCAATTTCATCTCTTATATCATATATGTCTGCCCATTCTTTTAAGTAAGGTTTTAAATCAATAGAGTCTAAAAATTCAAATTCATCATTTTGCATTTTTGTAAACTGTTCCATATCCATAAACTTAATCCTCCATATCTTTATTATCTAAATGGACTACCCTTTCTTTAATTTCTTGAGTTCTTCCTTTATTCCAGAAATTACTTCCAATATATCCACAAGTTCTTCTTGCTACATTCATTGTATCGTGGTTTCTATTTCCACAGTTTGGACAGTACCATTCCATATTTTCATCTATTAGTATTTCTCCATCAAAACCACATTCTTGACAATAATCTGATTTTGTATTAAGTTCTGCATACATAATATTATCATAAATAAATTTCATAACTTCTAATACAGCCTTTGTATTATTTTGAAGATTTGGAGTTTCTATGTATGATATTGCTCCTCCGTGGAGATAATTTTTGGAAATCACTCTCTAATTTAAGTTTTTCAAAAGCATCAATTTCCTCGAAAACTGGAACGTGGTATGAATTTGTTATGTAATCTCTATCTGTTATTCCTTCTATTTCTCCAAAACGATTTTTCAAGCATTTTGCAAATTTGTAAGTAGTAGATTCAATTGGTGTTCCATATAAGCTATAATCAATATTCTCTGCTTCTTTCCATTCTTTACATTTATCATTCATATGTTGCATTACTGATAAACCAAATTCTTTAGGTTCTCCTTCTTTAGTATGGCTTTCTCCTGTCATATACTTAACACATTCATAAAGTCCTGCATATCCTAAAGATATTGTAGAATATCCATCGAATAATAGATTATCTATTGTTTCACCTTTCCCTAATCTTGCTAAAGCTCCATTTTGCCAAAGAATAGGTGCTACATCTGAAGGAGTTCCTCTTAATCTTTTATGCCTGCATTGTAATGCTCTATGACATAATTCTAATCTTTCATCAAATATTTTCCAAAACTCTTCCATATCTTTTCCAGAAGATAATGCAACATCTACTAAGTTTATTGTTACAACACCTTGGTTAAATCTTCCATAGTATTTTCCTTTTCCTTCAATATAGTTTTTAGCTTTAGATGGATTTCCTTTACTTCTCCAAGGAGTTAAGAAACTTCTGCATCCCATACAACCATAACAATCCCCATTGCCATATTGGTTGATTTTATTTTCTAACATCACTTTTTCACTGATATAATCTGGAACCATTCTTTTTGCTGTACATTTTGCAGCAAGTTCTGTTAAGTACCAATATTTACTATCTTCGTGAATATTATCTTCTTCGAGAACATAAAGTAATTTTGGGAAAGCTGGTGTTATATAAACTCCTTTTGAATTTTTAAATCCAAGCATTCTCTGTTTTAAGAATTCTTCGATTAACATAGCAAGTTCATCTTTATATTCTTCTGTTTCACCTAAATACATAAATACTGAAAGGAATGGAGATTGACCATTTGTATTTGTCATTGAATTTACTTGATAATTAAATGTTTGTACTCCTGCTTCAACTTCTTTTTTAGTATCTAATTGCGCAAATTCTTTAGCTTTTTCTTCATTTAATCCTCTATTTATATATTCTTCATAATATTTATTATAACTATCTCTAACAAAAGGTGCTAAATGTGTTAAAGAAATTGTACATCCACCATATTGTGATGAACTAACACCTAAGATGATTTGTGTAGCAATAGTACTTGCAGTAATAAATTTATGTGGTTTTTCTATCATTACATTATTTATTAATGTTCCATTTTGTAACATATCTTCTAAGTTAATTAAACAACAATTATGCATATGTTGTGCAAAATAATCTGCATCGTGAAAATGAATTATTCCTTCATCGTGAGCTTTACTTACTTCTTCTGGAAGTAAAAATCTTCTTGTTATGTCTGTGCTTGTTGCTCCAGCGATATAATCTCTTTGTGTTGTTACGATAGTTGCATTTTTATTAGAATTTTCTGTATTCCAATATTCATTATCTCCATCAATAAGTTCCATTATAGTCTTGTCTGTAGTATTAGATTGTCTTATTATTGCACGTTTTTCTCTATATAATATATATGTTTTTGCTAAATCAAATTTTTCAGCAGCCATTAATTCTTTTTCAACCATATCTTGAATTTCTTCAACAGCCATTTTTTGTTTTTCACTATTCATTTCAATGTTTTTAGCAATTTCTTTTGCTAATTTTACAGAAGCTTTTTGTCTACCTTGTACATCTTTATTTGCTTTTAATATAGCTTCAGTAATTTTATTTTTATCAAAATCAACAACTTTACCATTTCTTTTAATTATTTTTAGAACCATAGTTATTTCCCTTTCTAAGTATATTTTTAATTATCTAAAATTGTAAAATTATTCATCTTCATTGATATCTTCAGTTAGTACATTGATTGCTTTTTCTAATTCAGGAACTGTTACTTCTACAGTATCTGTAATAGTCTTATCTTTATCAATCTGAGATTGTCTTATTTCATATCCTTCTTGAAGAATTGCATTAATATCGGTTTCTAGTTGACAACCGTCTTCGATTTCTCTAATTCGTCTAACTAAAGACTCTCTTTCTGCCTCTAACATAAGATAATCATTTTCAGATATTGAAGTAGGTATTCCTAATGCAGTTTCTCTAATGTGACGTAAAACTTTATAATCTGTACTACTAACTTGTTTCTTTAAGTCATAAGCTAGTGTTTCAGCTCTAAGATTACTTTCTAATCTTTGTACTTTTTCAGCATCTAAAACCAACTTTGTACCATCAAACCCTAGTTTGTAACAAGCTAAGTATTTTCTTTCTATTGTATCATCATCTTCAAGTTCTATTGAATTAGGCAAATCTCCTTCTTTGATTAGCATTTCAACATATCCGTCTTTATCAAAAGTTACTTTCATAGTATCCTCCTTTCCTACATAATGAATTTTATAATATACGAGTTAATTCGTTATTATCTTATTTTTGATTTTTAAAAGATTCTAACATTTCGTCATAAACTCTATTTGCTAGTTCTTCTTTTTGTTGTTCAGTAGCTATTTTAATAGCTTTTTCATATTTTGTTAAAGGAGCTTTCCTTTTTATTCCGTGTTCTTTTAAGTCTTTTTTTAATTTATTTCTTCTTAATTTTCTTTCAAAACTTCCCATAATATCCTCCTATTTATTTGCCACTACTACCTAGTACTCCAGTTCCTCTTTTTGAAGGAATTTTTTGTAACTCTTCATAACTAATTGTCTCAGTTGGTAAATCATCTACCTTATGTAAAATTAATTGTGCAATAGCTTTTGTTTCTGGATAAAAAATTGCATTAGAAATATTCTCAATTAAACTTTCATTACTTTTTGGGTTCTTCATATCCATATATACATTTTTAATTACTACTGTCTTCTCATCTTGTGATAAATTATCATAATCTTCCCCATATTGTTTTCTTAAAAATGATTCCATATCGAATATATCTTGCTCTGTTAAGTTATTAACATCAACACTTTGCCATTTCGTTAATTCTTCTATAGCTTCTGACAAATAGTTGTCTTTATTTCCAAAAATTAAATATTTATCATTAGCGTTTGTAATTGCAACAAATATTTCCCCTCTATATCCTGAATCAACAACTCCAGCACTTCTTTTAATTCCTTTACTTCCAGTACTTCCTCTTTCTTCAACTTGAAAATAATATTCAGTAGGAAGTGCGCAAGCTATTCCTGTAGGTATAAGTTTTGTATGATGTGGTCTAATTATTTTATCACTTTTTGGGATACCTTCCCAACAAGCATATATATCAAAACCAGCATTTTCTTTTTCCTTTGTTGGGATGATTGCAGATTCTTTTACTTTTGCAAACTTAATAATATCTTCTTTATTCATTTACATTGTCTCCTTCTTTACAGTTACAGCAGTCACATCCAGCTCCAAGACAGCTATGTGTTTCAATAGTAGTTTTGATTTGTTCTTGATTAGCTTTATCTAACCAGATTGTTTTTTGGTATCTAATGACTTCATATATATCTTCTTCAAGTTCCTTGTTCATATTGCAAGCTACATATAACGCATCACCAATATCTTCATAGACATAAGCATCTTCTACATCTCCAGATGTATCTTTTGGATTTTCATAATCTTGAGTTAAGAATTCCATTGTATCCTTATTCATAAGAATATATCCATTTTTCTCAATATACATATTAAACACCTACACCTTCTAATTTTTCTTGCTGTTTTAATTCTTTCATTAATTGTTTTGTTTCTTGTTCTTCTTCATAATCTTCTACAGTTTCTTCTGGAACAACCATATCTGAGAAACCTATAATATCATATATCTCATATTCTGGAGTTCTTCTCATTACTGTTACAGCAATATTTGAATCATAATCGTAAATAAAAGCAAATACTTTTTTACCTTCATATTTATCTTTATGGCATAAAAGATAATCTGTAATTTCTCTCTTTACCTCTTTTAAATCTAAATCTTTATATTTTTTATTAAAAGAAATTGCAACTTTCTTATCAACTTCTACAATAATATTTTTATCTAAAATTTCCATAATGGACTCCTCCTATTTGCTTTCTTTTTTAATCTTAGCTTGCTTATCAACATTTTCAAACATTTTAATAACTTCTTTATTTGTCTCTTTAACAATATTTATGAAGTCATTAATCGTTAGCTTATCTTCTTTTTTCATTTTAGCTTTTTCTCTAGTAATTTCTTTTACCAAACTTATTCCCAAACTATCCCAAGTAGTATAATACCCTAGATTTACATATCCAGCCTTTTGTTCTTCCTTACTTATGTCTTTATCATCAGAATTAGACTTCCTTTGTAATATGTAACATCTTTTATCAATAGTTACTTGGTAGTCATCATTTAATGTTACTACAGGGTCTGGAACTACAGTCTTCTTTGCTGCCATAAAATCTCCTCCTTTATTGTTTACATAAGTTGACAACTATTTGTCACTTTTCGTATTTTTTTAGGGGAGAAAGTAATCCCCTAAAATTGTGTCTATATATATTATAACATATTTTTTATTCAATGTCAAGTTAGGTAGAAACCAGTAGTATCAATGGTTATACGTCATATTTCTTTTGAGATTTTATTCCATTTTTTAGTGTTGTTATTATGTAATTTACTTCACTTGTTGACAATGGATTCTTAAAAGAGAATCTTAATGATGATAATGCTTCTTCGTCAGTTAGCCCCATAGCTTTTAATACGTGTGATGGAGTATTACTATCAGAATGGCAAGCAGAACCAGCACTAACATATATCCCTCTTAAATCTAAATATAATAATAAATTTTGAGCATCTACTCCATCAAATCTAAAATTGAATATTCCTTTTGCCTCATTATATCCATTTGTATTAAGATGTGCCTCAGGTATTGTATAAAGTATTTTATGAGCAAATTCCGCATCAAATATACGAAAATCTTCTTGAAGTTCTTGGTCACAAAAATGATTATAAGTAATTTCTAATGCTTTTGCTATTCCCATAATATATGGGACATTTTCTGTACCACTTCTTAATCCCATTTCTTGACCTCCACCATCAATTAATGGGTTACATTTAATTCCATCTTTAAGATATAATATACCTATTCCTTTTGGTGCTCCAAATTTATGTCCAGATAAAGACATACTATCTACTTCTAATTCTTTAACATCCAAAGAAACTTTTCCAGCTGCTTGAACAGCATCTGTATGGATTAAGATATTAGGAACTAGGCTCTTTAGATATTGTGAGATTTCTTTTATAGGTTGAATTACTCCTGTTTCATTATTTACCAACATTAAAGATGCAAAGATTGGCTTTTCTTTTTTTATTAAACTACTAATACTTTTTAAGAAATCCATATCTATTACACCATCTTTATTTACTTTTAATGTAATTTGTAAACTTCCGTTTCTATGTATTGCTCTACAAGCATTTAGTACAGCAGGGTGTTCAATCTCAGATGTAATAATTGCAGAACCTTCTTTAAAACATCCTTTTATAAATATGTTATCACTTTCACTCCCACCAGAAGTAAAATATATTTCATTAGGATTACAATTTAGTATTTTAGCAATTCTATCTCTAGCATTTTCTATTTCATTTCTTGCAAGTCTACCTTTAACATATATTGAAGATGGATTTCCCCAATGTCTTTTAAAATACTTCTCCATTTCCTGAATAACTTCTGGATATACTGGTGTTGTTGCTGAATTATCACAATAAATTTCTTTCATTATTCTTCCTCCATTTTGTCAAGTTTATAATAAACATTCCTTATATTTACTGCATTCTTACCATATGTTAATTGAGAGTTTGCAACATATGTTTGTCTAAAACCATTTTTGAGCAATAAGTGTTGTGCAATTCTATTTTGTTCAAACACGGATACTGATATTGATTTGTCTGAAAAATTAGTGATTATCCATTCTAATAATCTTTGACCAATACCTCTACCTTGATATTCTGGTGCAACAAATAACTTTTCGATAACATATTCATCTCTTCCACTTTTATGTTGTCTAATAACAGCGAACCCTGATACTGTACGTATTTCAGTACGAACTCGATTTATAACCTTAAATTCAGAAGTATATATTATTGCTGTATTAGGCTTATAAAATCCGTATTTTGTTAGTGTTTGTAAGCCTTTGCGAAAGCTCTCAATCGTCTGGTAATAAAGGATTTCAGAGATTTCCAACATTGGAGAAAAATTTTCTCTCCAACATTGATATTCGATTTCTGCACACCTGTCTAGTTCTTCGTCATTCATCAAAATAAATCTCCTCCTATTTCGTCTTTTTCTTCTGGAGCTCCGTCCTTATCTTGAATTACATTATTAATTAATAGTGGCAAAAATGTTTGACGAGATAATACTTTATCCGTTGTATATGCTGTAATATATGCGTTTGTTTGGAATACAACAAAGTTCATATCTTTTGCTCTTGTTACTGCTGTATAGAATAGTGTACTATCTAAGAGAATTGTATGTCTTGTATCCATTACAAAGATTATTACTTTGTTTTCAGAACCTTGCATACTATGCACAGTTAAAGCATATGCTAATTCAAAGTTTGCTAGTTCTTTACTAGTAAATTTAACAACTCTTGAATCGTTATCAAATTTAACAAGGAATTCACTTGAATCATCTGATATGTCTATAATGGTTCCTATTTCCCCATTGAAGACTTGTTTCTCATAATCATTCTTCTTCCTAATAACTCTTGCTCCTAATTTGAAAATTCTTTCTGATTTATCTTTGTCAGCATAAGTTCCACTTTTAATACATTTATCTTCGTCTTTTAGAAGTAGTTCTTGAATCTCCTGATTAAATGAATCTGTACAATTTATCATATTTGATTTCATAGGAACAATAATTGATATGTCTTCTATTGGAATTGGCTTATCTCCACCAATTCCTCCTCCACTAATTAATTCTTTATATAGCAACATTGCTTGAGTATGTATTCCTTCTGCATTTAATAAATTAAAGTAGTGCATATCTTTATTTTCTCCGTGAGCAATATGTAGTTGTAATTTTCCATTTGAATCATAATCATTGTTTACAGAGAATACATCAATTTGTTGTCTTATATTATTAGCATCTAATTTAATTCCAGATTTTGCAGCTTGCCTATGAATTTTTGTTAATCTTTTTATACAGAAATTACTAGTTAATAAATCTTTTGCTACTGAACCTGCTCCAATTGCTGGTAACTGGGCATCATCAAAAACTAGAATCAATTTTCCATTTGGTGGAACTGCCCTTACTAATGATAAAAATAAGCTAACATTTATCATAGAACATTCATCAACTACAATTATATCATATGGTAATGGATTCTCTTCATTATATGTAAATCTTCCTTGACTAAAAGCTAATAATCTATGGATTGTATATGACTCTATGTTTGTTGTTTCTTTTATCCTTATTGCTGCCTTAGCTGCTAAAGCACAACAAGCAATTCTTTTATTTCTCCACAATTCTACAATTCCTTTGATAGCAGTTGATTTACCAGCTCCTGCGTGAGCAGTTAAAATAATTACATCATTTTCTAGTGAAGCCTTAATTACATCAACCTGTTCCTCTGTAAGAGAAAGAGGCTCTCCTGCTTGGTCAGACATATATTTATTAGTCCTTTCAACTGCATCTTCTACGGTATAAGTTGGCTTTAAATGTTCTCCATTTTTTATGTTATTTAGATGTTTAAGTATATTCTTTTCTGCTCTATAATATCTAGCAAGACCAATTCTTTCATCATCAACATAGAACACAGAACCACATCCTAATGTTTTGGTAAGGTCTCTTTCCTGTTGAAAATATTCTTTAACATATGGTAAACATTCTGGGACATTATCTTTTATTAAGTGTGCCATACTATGTTTAACATCATTTGGATTATTTATATAAATCCAAGTATGACCTCCATCTGAATCTTCTGCAATGTTTTCTAAAGCAGTTCTACAAAATGCTATTAAGCGTGATGTACTTGATATCATATCTGGCTTTAAAGCTAATGCTAACTTATCAACCCTCTTCCAACCAAATCTATGTAATTTCATAAGTATATATGGGTCATTTTCTATTTGTTCTAAGATTAATCTTGGACTATTTCCTAATGATTCTAAAGATGTTATTGTATTTAACGAAAATTCTGGGAATTGACAGAACTTAGCAATTAATTCAACATAATCTTTATAGAAAAGAATATTAGAATATATTTTATCCATTGCTTTTTCTTGCTGTCCTTTTAATCTAGGGATTCTATAATTTGGGTTATCAAATAGTCTTTGTACAAAATCTGGATAGTTTTCTTTAATTAATTTATATTGTGTTGGGGTTACTAGGAATCGTAAGTAATTATCTAAATTATCTTTAGATTGTTCTTCCATTTCTGTAACAGAAACTATTTCATATTGATATTGATTATATTTTTCATTTAAGACTTGTTTCGCCTTAAATTTATAACTAATAGATGGAACTAATTCAATAGTATCTCCAACAACAGTACCTTCCATTGCTTTTGTATATGGATTTAATCCTAACTTTGGCAATGGAGTTTCTGTCTCAAATTTACATATATTAAAAAATCCATTTGGTGTTTTAAAAGAAGGATTAGAATATACTACGTGAGTAATTGTCCCTATAAAATAATATATACCATTAGCATCTGGAATTCCTTCTTCTACACATTGCTGTGCTGACTTTCCTATTCTTGTGGTTTCTTCACTCATTAGAACTCATCCTTTCCTTCTATTTTTCTATCTTCTAGCCAAACTTTAAAGTCTTTAGCTTTCTTAATAAACATCTGGCTATTTTCACCTTTTCTACCAATTAAAGCAATACATTTACCTTTTTGTAGTAACTCACTATGTGCTTTAAATATACTAGACCAAGCAACAGCTTCTACTATTCCATTAACTGTATATAAATCAACGTAAGCAAAAACATTATTGTTTTTATCTTTCTTTCTTTTCAAGTCAACAACAACAGCTAATAGAACACCTTCTGCACCTTCTTGGACATCATTCCAGTCAGTAACATAATCTTTAACTTCTTTTAATGGGTTGTTTGTTAAGAACATTGATAGTGTATCAAATTCCCACATATATTCATCATCTAAATATTTATCAATATATCCTTGTCTTTCAGCTTCAAATTTAATTCTTTGCTCTTCATCAAAGTCTTTCTTACGTCTTGCATTGTATAATTCTAATATTTTGTCTTTATCTTTTTTCCCCTTCTCATCTTTAAATTTATTAACATCTATTCCAAAGTCTAATAATTTTTTTTCTGGAGAAGGTAGTGTTTTAACTGGCTTGTATTCTCTTTTATCAATTATTGCATTAAAGTATGTAATAAGTTTTTTACGTTTTTCGTCTGTTCCAAAAGCCCCAGATTTGATAAGTTGAACAATATTGGATTTACTACAACCACTTCTTTCTATAAAGTCTTTTAGTCCACTATATGGTTTATTCTCCAGTATTTTAGCAACTATAGAATCTCCTAGTCCCTTAATTGCTTGTAAACCAAATAATATTTCATTATCTTTAACGACAGCTGTAAAGTCTTTTCTTGATTTGTTTATCTGTGGTGGCAATACATCTATCCCTAATTTATAACATTCATTAATAAGAATACCAATTCTTGAAACATCTCCACTATCTGCATTTAAACAAGCTGTCATAAATGCAACTGGGTGATGATATTTCAAATATGCAGTTAAGTAACTCAACAATCCATAAGCAACTGAGTGTCCACGGTTAAATGAATATCCTGTTTGTTTAAGTATTAATGCCCATAACTCATCTAATTGTTCTGTTGTCCAACCTTTTGCAGAAAGTTTCTCTCTAAATTCTGTTTCAAGCTTAGCCATTACATCTAATTTTTTCTTTCCTATCGCACGTCTAGCATTGTCTACTTCATTTTCTGGAAATCCAGCATATCTAAATATTTGAAGTACTTGTTCTTGGTATAGAAGTATCAAATTAGTTGTTTTAAATATTGGTCTTAAATCTTCGTGTATTAATTTTGCATTTTCTGGGCTTAATTTATTAGAACAATATTCAGGAAATCCATCTTTTGTTCCGAGGTCTGTTTGCAGCATTTATAGCAATAACGTCCTCTACATCATTTGCTTTGGCTTGCACACACATCTTCCTTGCTTCAAGTGACTCCATTTGGAATACCCCAACTGTATGACCATTTTTATATATATTATTGTAAACTCCTTCATCATCAAGATTTAGATGATTTATGTCTACATCATCCCAAGTTAGTCCTGCAATCTTTAGTGCATCGTCTATAACATCAAGAGTTTTTAGTCCTAAGAAATCCATCTTAATTAATGATAAATCATCCATTGCTGCGTGCATTTCGATTTGAAGCATACTTGCTCCATCTTTATCTTGACATAAAGGTGCATACTCTACAACTGGTCTTGGAGCAATTATAGTTCCTGCTGCGTGTCTTCCACGAGATTTTGGTAGTCCTTCTAATTGTAATACATAGTAAAACCATTTTGGAAACTGTTCATAAACTCTTGTCATTTTTGGATTTACTGACAACACGTTTTGTAAAGTTTCTTCTTTTTCTGTTTCCTCTCCTAAATCATCTATTGTTTTAACTGTTGGTATCATTTTCGCAACTTCGTCTCTTAAATTGTATGGTATCTTTTTATAGTATGGGCTTTCTGGGTCTTCATCAAGAACTTTTCCAATATCTCTTATGGCAACTTTTGTTGATAATGTATTAAATGTACAAATTGGAGCAACATTCTCTTTCCCAAATAGTTCTTCAGAGATTTCTATAATCTCTCTTCTTCTATTACGAGAAATATCCATATCATAGTCTGCCATAGAGATTCTTCCTAAGTTAGCGAACCTAGAGAAGTCAAGTTTCCATCTGACACTATCAATTTGAGTAACTCCTAAACAATATAAACATAAACAGTTTCCTCCAGAACCACGAGAATATCCTAGTGGGATTCCTTTCGCTTTTGCAGCATTTGTAAGAAGTTGAAGCATTATAAAATATTCACTATAATGTAATGCTTCTATAACAGGAAGTTCTTCTAAAATTCTTTGTCTTCTAACCTCTCTCTTTTCCTCACTTAGATGACTGAATCTTTCTTCAAAACCTTTCCAAATTAAGTGTTCTACATATTTATCTCCGTTTTCAAATTCTTTAGGAATATCTATAATAGGCATTTGATTATCTTGATGCAATCCAATATCTATATTTTCAATACTATCTGCTATTTTTAATGTGTTTTCCATCGCTTTTTTTATCAAATCTATATTTATATCATACTCAGAGCAAATATCTAATACATTTTGGTATGTTTGTAAGTAACATCCATCATAAGTCTCTCCAACTTCTCTTTCTGTACCAATTTTAACAAATATATTATGAGCTTCTTGGTCTTCTTTTCTAACCATATGAGCATCTGTTGTAATAATTATTTTATCTGTTTTCATCTCTTTTGCAAACTCTAATATATTATTGTTTAATTGCATTTGATATTCATTAGGATGTGATTGAATCTCTAAATAAAAGTCATCAAATGTTTCGTTAGCTAGTTTATAAAACTTTTTAGCTTCATCTTTTTTTCCTAACTCTAACATTTTACTAATACGACCAATCATACAAGCAGAACAAGCAATTATACCTTCTCCCCAACCATTTTCTTTTATTCTTTCTACTTCAATTAAAGGTTTTTTATAAAATCCATCAGTTGCTGCCCAACTAGAAATCTTAAATAAATTTTCTAATCCTTTCTTATTCTTCGCTAAAAGTATTAAATGGTATCTTGGTTGTTTATAGTCTTTTGTATCTGCCTTTTCTAAAGCATTATCTACTTCATATGCTTCTTCTCCAATGATTGGTTTAATACCATAGGCTTTACATTCTTTTACAAAATCAACAAAACCAGACATATATCCGTGGTCTGTAATTGCTATTGCAGGTTGATTATTATCAACAGCGAATTTAACAACATCTGGTATCTTTGCAATACTGTCAAGAAGTGAGCCTATTGCTGTATGTACGTGTAGATTTACAAAGTTATTTTCTAAATCCATTTTATTTCCTCCAATCCATTATCTTTTAAATAACTATTTGTCTTTGAAAAATGTTTACATCCAAAGAAGCCTCTATGTACAGATAATGGTGAAGGATGAACAGATGTTAAAACTAAATTCTTTTCTTGGTTAATAAATCTTTTTTTATTTATTGCATTATTTCCCCAAAGCATAAATACAATATGTTCACAATTCTGTCCAAGATATTCAATTATAGCATTTGTAAATACTTCCCATCCTCTTCCATAATGAGAGTTTGATTTTCCAGCACGTACAGTAAGAGAAGTATTTAAAAGTAGCACCCCTTGTTCTGCCCAATTAGTTAAGTTTCTATTACACTTATTTATATCATCTATTGGAATATTTAAGTCAGAACTAATCTCTCTATAGATGTTCTTTAGAGAAGGTGGGAATTGTGCCCACTCTTCTTTTACTGAAAATGCTAATCCGTGTGCCTGACCTTTATTGATATATGGGTCTTGACCTAAAATTACAACTTTAACTTTATCTGGTGGAGTTAATTTTAATGCGTTAAATATCTCATCTTTCTGTGGAAATATTTCGTAGTCCTCATATTCTTTATCTACAAATTTTTCTAATTCTTTAAAATAATCTTTTTCAAATTCTTCATTAAGAATTTCATCCCATTGGTTTCCTATTTTAACCATATAATTATCTCCTTTCTACATTCCAAATTCTATCATAAGTTGAAAGATTTGTCAAGTGATTTTATTAAAAAATAAAATCTTCTACATCACTTTTTACTTCAACAATTTCATAGTCGTCTACAATCATTTGGTTCTTTGTTTTCCCTGCGAATGTACTAATTCCTAATTTCCCAACGACATTAATAGCATATTGTTTTGTTGGGTCATATTCTAGTCCATTAGCCATTTTTAATATTAGGTCTTCACTAGAGCATCTAAAGAACATAAACTCTATTCTTGAGTATGTATATTTTACAGTATCTTCTTTCTTTCCTAATTTGTCTAAACTCATTGGATAAAATGGAATTCCCTCTATAGCAAATATAGGTTCTTCAACACTTTTCCCCCATAGATTTTTATATGTTTGAATTAAGAAGAAATCTGAGCCACATATTTTATCTACACTTGGGATAATAAAATCTACTATATGCTCATTATCTAATACTGTATCTCCATATATTTTTCTAAAGTATTCTTGTAACTTTTGTTTATTTTCTTTATTGTAAGCAAAACCAAATGCTGCATTATGTCCTTGTGCAAAACCGAATAAACCACTATTTAGACAAGTTTCTTTAAACTCTTGGTCAGGAAATCCATTATTTAATCTTACAGACCCTGTTATATTTGCTTTGTCTTTATCTTTCTGGCTTCCTAATATTACAGGTCTTTTATATTTTGATGCTAAGTTCATAGCAGTTAATCCTATAATCTCTGGATTTGATACAAGTTCTGTAACGTCAAGAACTAAAACTGGACATCTTAAATCTTCTTCAGTTATGATGTTAGATATATCCTCTAAAAGTTTTTGTTTCTCTTCGTCTTGTGATTCTTTGTAATTTTGCATTGTATTAATTGTTTCTTTACATATCCCTTTTCTAGTTGATAATTCTTCTTCTAAAGAGATAAAACAAGTAAATAACTTTTCTTTTTCTTCTACTGTGCCTAATCTTAATAGTGCGTTTACTAATGGAGCAATCTTAAATGATACATCTATTGGATAAATATATCTTTCTAAATCACTACCAACATCTACCCCAGTTTTCTTTACTAATATTCTAAGGAATGGATTTTTTAAGTTTTCTTGTAATATACCCTGTTGGATAAAATATCTTGTTTCATAATCTGATGTATCCATAATATCAGATATATTTCCTAAAGCAACTAAATCAAGATAGTTATCTGCATTAAATGAGAATAATTTATCATCTATTGCTTGAAGAAATCTATATACAATTCCTACACCAGAAAATGATTTATTTTTATAATTATTAGACGTTTGGTTATTAATAACTATTGCATCTTCACTTTCTTTATCTACAATATGATGGTCAATAACTAATATATCTACTCCTTTGTCTTTCCATTCTTTATGTCTTTTGAAATCATTACTTCCACCATCTGGAGTTATTATTAATTTTGTATCTGAGTTAATTTTTATATCATCTGACAATCCGTGACCTTTTCCACTATGTGTAACAATATCCCAATTTATCTTTGGTAAACCTTCTTCTACTATCATATTTTCTAAATAGTTATATAAGGCAGCAGATGAACAAATTCCATCTACATCAGGGTCAACAACTAAAGAAATCATATCATTTGCTTCAATATGTTTAAATAAAACATCTACACCTTTATCTATATTATTTAGGTCAGAAAAAGAATTTTGTTCTAAATCTTCTTTATTACTTTTCATAAACTCTTCAATGTTGTTTATCCCTCTATTTGTTAAAACAGTTTTAACAAAATGATTTATGTCATTTATACTGTTCTCTATTAATCTATATTTCATTATCCAATCCCCTTATAATAAAATTTTTCTTGAATTATATAACTTTATCCATTTTTCTGGGTTATCCATTGGGCTTTCTTTTTCATCAAGAATATTTTCTATATCTAAAATATATTCTACATCTCTAAAAGGAGCAATCTTTTTTGCCTCCTTAGTGACTTCTTCAATAGGAACATCTTTATCATAGGCAATAATTACTTTACTCGCTCCTGTTTGTGCTATCAAAGTAATTTGCCAATCACTTAAACTATGTCCTCCAATTCCTACTGCATTTTTAAAACCCATATCCCATAATTGCATTACACCTTTTTCGCTCTCACAAACAATTATTTCGTTAGCTTCTTTTATATAAGGTAATGTTTTGTATAGACCATACAATATCTTACTCTTTGCGCATTGATGTAAATAAATATATTTTGGATTATATTCATCAATAACATCCCAAACTCTACGTCCTTTTACACCTACTAATCGTCCTAATTCATCTCTTATTGGAATCGTTATTCTATGAGAAAATACATCTATTCCTAAACCGAAACTCTGTTTGTGTTTCATATGAAACATTATCTTTTAAAAATTCTGTATTATTCCAATCAAGATATGATTTTAGTATATTTTCGTTAATTGGTTTTAATTTATCTTCTAATATGTTCTTTTTAGCATTAATAAAACCATTAAGCATTTCTCTAAAATTAATTGATTTATCAACTATTGGAGTTTCTCCATAATAATCTAAACCACATAAATCACATAGCCAATTAATTGATTCTGTAAAAAAACATTGCTTTATAAATGTTACTAGGGAAATTATATCAGAAATACCATAAGCATCTTTAATGTCCCTTGTATATGCAATAACACCTAAAAAGGAGTCATTATAGACTGTTGTTGAACTAGGGTTATCTCCATCAGGCATTCCACAAGTTATATACTCATCTCCATTATGCCATTTTATGTGATGCATACCAAGTTCTTCTAAGATATCTTCTAATTTGTTATTCTTAAATATGTATTCTTTAATATCTTTTGCTTCCATAATTAACTCCTTTCTATAAATCTGTTTGTGGGTCAAATTCGCTAGTAGTTACCTCATTTGTAGTTCCATTTGGAGCTGTTTTTACTTCTTTTTTTACTGGTTTTGGAGAGATATTTGTCTTTAGTGCAATTCTTCCTTCTTCTGTCCATATATTTGTATCTAAGTTAAGTGAGAATAGTAAATCTGGTTTTCCACCTGCTCTATTCTTATCAACTTTACAAATATAATATCTTTTATCATTACTCAATGGATGTGTCATTTTTTCTTTTGCTGTCTTATCGTCTGGTAAATCATCAACAAAATTCCAATACAAATATCTATCATAGGTTTCTATTGGAATTTCTCTAAATAAACATAAACCATCTAAAACGTGTTTTATTTGTTTAGAGTTTGCTATATTGTTTGATGTTAATGCTAATGGTTCAGTAAGAGCTGCATCATCTGTCAACTGTATATTTGCTCCAATAAAAATCTTTTGAGTTTTAGAAATTTCAGACAATATAGTAGCAGTTCTTTTCATTGCAGACCAATCTCCCATTGCACTCTTATCTGACTTAAATGTATCATAAAATACATACTCTATAGCCTCAGACAAACAAGTACTTTCAATAATTTGTTTTAAGTCTACATCAGAGTAATCACTTCCTGTTTCTACAATAAAAATATGGTTATTCATTTTTTTATCTATCCATTGAGTGATTTTTCTAATATCTCTAAATTCAGATGA
Source organism: uncultured Clostridiaceae bacterium (assembly GCA_949927585.1). GTDB lineage: Bacteria > Bacillota > Clostridia > TANB77 > CAG-508 > UMGS1663. The sequence goes on along the minus strand of CATLFA010000001.1, from coordinate 42,321 downwards.
CATTCTTTCTACTCTAGCTAAATACTCTTGTTTTGATTCTATCTCTTCCCCATTTTCATTTATAATATGATTTATTAAACCATCTACTACTCCTTTTTCTCCAATAAACTGTTTATCTGCTTGATACATTCCATTTTGTAGATTATTTTGTTTAAACTCTCTATTTATTCCGTGAAGAGCTTGAATATCTGGGTTATTTATAGCCGTTGTTATTAAACAAGCCTTCATCTCTTCTTCTGTCATCTCATTTGATATTATTAATACCTTTTGGTCTTGAACAAATGCTAGGTTACTAATTAATCTCATAAGAAATCTACTTTTACCTGCATTAGACAACATTCCCCAAGCCATAAATTGTTTTTTACGAATTCCTTGAAATATTTCTGTCATTATTGGAAAAGCAAATGATAGACCTTGTTCTGGGAATTGTAGTTTCTCAAGCATAAAATCTTCACAACCACTTGTTAAATCTTTAACTTCTTCAGCATTTGCAAGTTGAGTATAAGTTTGAGTAATCTTTTGAGTAATAAATGATAATATTTGTCTAGGTTTTAAGGTCTTAAATGTATTAGTCTTTACAAGTTTTAATACTAAATCCTTCAAACCTCTTTTATAATACTCTCTTAATAGTGAATAGTTTTTAACTTGTTCATAATAATTATCAATATGTTTTACTGCATCATTCTCTTCAGCCATTTTCATAGCAAATTTTATCCAATCATAACCACCAAACTTTTGATAGGTTCTTGCTCTAATTTCATCATCTGCCATAAAACCATTTATTGTATATTCGGATGTCTTCCATTCGCTAACTCTTCCCATTTGAACAAGAGTATCATAAAAGAATCTGGTTGCTTCAGTTGTAAAATCATACTTTGGTCTCATAGATTCAGCAAATCTTTTAGCTACTTTAGGTTCTAAATATATAGCTCCAATAAATGTTAGCTCAATAAACATAGACCTTAGTATTTCTGGTAAGCCATCTGTTTGACTAGCATTTTTGTCATTTATTGATATAAAATTATTAAGAGATTCCTCATTATACCCAACTATATCAATATCTTCAATTCCATTATAATCCAATTTTACTATTCACCCCAATCATCGTCATCTAATTCTTTTAAAAGTTGTTTTACTTGTTCAGCTTCTTGTACCAACTTTTCTGCTTCTTTCTTTTTAATGTTCGTATTAGAAACGAGTATTTTAGAGTTATTTTGAATTGTTTCCCCACCATTTACTTTTGTAATATTTTGTGCTTGATTATATGCTGCTTTATTGTTGTTTGCGTATTCTTCTATGTTATTTGCACAAAATATTATGTCAAAAAATATCCTATCTGTAACATCTACCATTTGACCCTTTTCTTTTCTCTTTTTATAATAAGAATTCAAAGTCTTTTGATAATATACTAACATATCTTTCATTTGATAATAAGGAATATGAACATTTTTAAAGCTTCCAAAGTCTTCTCCTTTATTCAAATTGTCAATAACACTTTGTAATCCTTTTGAAATAGTTCTTGCTCCATAATAATCATAAAAATAATTTATTAAAGAATCTCTATCTTTTTTTGTTGCCTTTCTCATTTCTAATTTTTCTTTAGTTAATGTTCCTTTTTTAATTGCACCTTTAATGTGTCTACTATGTCTTCTTTCAGCATCTTCCAATAATGCTAAAACCTCTTTCTCTGGAAGATGTTTCCTCTTTCTATAGAAATTAGCTAAACAGTCATAATGATAGTGTCTCCCACCACCATTTTTGTCTATGAAAGGATAGCCCATTTCTTTTGTTTTAAATTTTTTTCTCTTATCATTTTCTATTGGAGTTTTGCAATAGTCGCATTGATAATATTGTATAAGCATAAAATATCCTCCCATTCTTTAAAAAATGAGACATACAATAAATATGTATGCCTCATTGAAAATTATACTGTTTCTAATCCTAAGATTTCAGCATTAGCAATGATAGTGTCTCTAACTTTTTTCAAGGCTTCTTTATCTGTATATTTTGTAGGATTTTTCTCTTTAAATCCATTTTCCTCAAATATTTTAGCTAAGTTTTGTTTGTATGTTTTGTCTGTGTTTGAAGTAATTGCTTTAATTAAACTTGCTGTTTCAGTTTTTAATGCATCTAAATCTGTATCATAGTCACTAACATCTAATACTGATTCACCAACTGTTGCTACTGTTTTCTTCTCTTGGTATTTAATTTCTTGAGCAACACTCTCTGAGATAGAGTTCTTTACTAAGAATTCTTCTTTTCCTTTATTGCCAGAAATAATTACTTGCCAATCTATTAAAGAAGGATTTACAAGAATTTCATTTTGTGATTTAACTCTTGTTCTGTCTTTATCTTCAACTTGTGCACATACTTCTCCATCATCATTTACAAATGTATGTAATACAGTTTTAACATTGTAATCAACTTGTTTAAATCCTTGAGGTAATACTCTACCAGTTTTTACACTAACAAATTGTCCCTCGTCATTTTTTTCGCTGATTGTTTCGTCTGCTTCTCTAGTTGTTACTACGAAGTGTTTTCCAGAAGCCATTAAATCTAATATTAATTCTTTTCCTCTTAAATTTAATGATTGGTAATCTTTGATTTCCATTCCTGCACCTTCGATAGCAACTACTTTTTCAGCACCTGACATTTGTTTCTTTTGAGCTCTAACTGCTGCTCTCTTTTTAGAGAATTGATTTAAAGCATCAATACAAGAATCATATAATACTGTTAATGAGTCGATTACTATTGCATCTGGAATAAATGGTGTACCATCTTCATTTTCTAATGAGAAGTTAGTATTAGTTTGTGAATCAAATAACATAATAGGTTTAGTTTTATTACAGTCTTTTGCTTGTTTGATTATTTCTTTTACTTCTTCAAAAGATGTAGAATATACAACATAGATATTACTTACATCAACACCTTCAGAAGCCTTGTAGTTTAATAAGTCATCTATTGAACCATTTTCTGTATCAATATATAATACTCTCATAGGTTCTCCTGCTTCATTTTTCATATCTCCAAGTTGAGCAGCCAAACTTGATTTCCAAGTTCCTTTATTACCATATATTAAGAAACCTAATTTTGATTGGATTTGTCCTCCACGTCTAGCTTGAGCCATATAATTACCTTCCTTTTCTAAAATTTATATTATCTAAAGGGGATTTCTCCCCTTTTATTAATTAAAATGAGAAATCGTCAGCTGTTGTATCTTCAGTAGCAGTAGATTCACCATATTCATCTTTAGCTCTTATAAAGTTATTAATGAATTCTTGAACGTTTTGTTCTGTATATGTATCTCCCCAGTCGATTAGTTCTGCACTTTCTCCAGTAACAATAGCTGTTGTTAAGAATTCTCTTACAAAAGAATTTCCTGCTGGTCTGCTTTGAACTAATGGAACTTTTATTCCTTTAACTTCTACAAATTGTGGAGTTTCTTCTTTAGCTGCGCCATTGTTTAAGATTCCTTTTAACTCTATAGAAACATATTTTGGGAAGTTTTTCATAGTGTTTAATAATTGATTGTAATCATCATATGCTTTATCTCTAAAGATAAAATCTTGTCTTCCCATTCTTTGGTTTCCAATAACAATACCAGTTACAGTAATTTCTTTTGTTCCTGTTTCTTCTACTTCATCTACTAATATTTTTTGAGAGAAATTAGCAACTTCTGAGAAATCTTCTGCTTTAAAGTTTATTTCTTTTGATGAGTGGAAAATTCTTGTTGGAACTAATCTTACTGCTGTTCCTGTATTTCCATTGTTTAAAGTATAGTCTTCTATTTGAATATTTCCTACAACACGGATTGCATCTCCAACATTGAATTCTTTAAGAATTTCTGGAATTGCATCATATGTTGGAAGAGTAAGTGTTCTTTTTTTCTCTTTACCACTTTCATCTTTTTCTATTCCGCTATGGAATGCAACTCTATCTATTGGAAGATATCCTTCAAATTTTCCACCTTTAGATGTATCAAATTTTTCTCTATCTCCCCATTTTACTTTTTGGATATCTGTTTTTCTGTTTCCATCTTTGTCTACGGTTGTTTTGCTATAGTAAACAAATTCTCCTTGATAAGCTCTTAATTGCATTCTGTGAGAATGACCTTCAGCAGTATCAACATTAAATACTAATGTTCTCATAGCATTACCTTTTTTTGTTTTTTGGTCATAATCTTGTTCTTTGTCTAAATTTGAAATAATTCCTGCAAAGTCAAATGTACCATTTGTGGCTCTAATTTCTTGTTTTACAACTTCATCTGCCATAGTTTAAAATCCTCCTTGAATTATAATTTCTTTAATCAAATCTTTATATTTGTTAATAACATTTGATATTTTTTTTATAGAGCAATTGTTTAATTCTGCGCACTTTTGTAGAGAATAACCATTGCATATTCTATCTTTTAAGATGTTTTCTTCTGTTTGTGGAACTTTTTTATTTATAATTTTAAGTTTATTGTTAATTTCTTTAATCAAATCTACTTCAAGACATAAATTTATTTCATAAGAATAATCAGATAATATTGGGCTGCTATCTATATCTTCATTATTTAATGAAATACATTCTTTCTTTAGATAATTTAAGCAATAACCATAAACGTACTTATAAGCGAATGTTGAAAATTGAATATTTTTGTTACTATTATATTTTTCTAATGCTGTCATTAATGCAACATATCCCTCTTGAAATAAGTCATTTTCTAATCCAGCATAATAATAGTTATCATTTGTTTTTGTTAATATTTTATGTACAATAGACCAAATTAGATTGTCATATTGTCCATTATCTATTTGTATTTTATTCTCCAGATTCTGCAATATAATCCTTACTTTCTTGACCTAATCTAAAAGCAACTCTTGCTGGTGAAGATACTATATTTACTCCGTCAAATGTTTCTCCAGCTTTTATAGCCTTTTTAATATCAGCCTTTTTTATTTCCTTTGAAGTTTTTATATATTCTTCTGGAATTTTGTCATAATCAATATTCTCATCAACTTCAACAGATTCTGTTGTTCCATCTAATGATAATGTAATATTACCTATTGGTGTTGCAATTTTTGGACATTTTAAAGTTCTCATATTTTCAGTTAATTTATCTTTTAGTCTTTCAATCTTTGCTTCTTTTGAAGACTTAATAGTTTTAAGTCTATTAATTTCGTTCTTTAATACTTCTATATCTGCCATCTCATTAACATAAAATCTAACAATATCTTTCCCTTGATTTGTAATTGCATTAGATAGTCTTTTTCTTAGTTCTTCAACTTCCCAGTCTTCTAATACATCTCTTTCTATTAAATCAATAAGATTTTCAAACTCTTGAGAAACTTTATATAAAGTTAAGTCACTCATTAATATTCCTCCTTTCAACAAGTTTTACATAAATCGACAACTAATTGTCATTTCTTTGTTAAAAATAAACCGAACAAGTTTTTTGTTTTGGTCTATATTTATTATAACATAGTGACAACTATTTGTCAAGTTAGGTGGAAATCAAGATGACTGTATGTTATTCATCATCTTGGAAAACCATATCATAATAGTCGCTATCATACGAACTAACTGCGCTATCAACTTCTTCGCTAGTCATTGGTTTATAATAAGACTTTTCATCTTCATCTAACTCTCCATTACAACAATATAAAACTTCTTGAGCTCTTGTAATAGCTATGTATATCAAATTTCTTTCCTGTTGGTTATCATCTGCTGTTTTATTATTTGAAGTATATGGCATTAAGTTGTAGTTGATGATGAATACTCTCTTTGCTTCTAGCCCTTTAACTTGATGAATTGAACTAACAATAACTGCATTATCACTAGGCTCTGTAACAAACAAATCCTCAATAAAAGCTATAAATACTTCAACCATAGTACTTGTAGGATGTTTCTTTTCAGTTATAAAGAAATTTAACATTGCCTTAATCATATCATATACATCCATTGTTCCATTATTTATTGCACTAGCTTGTTTTTGATTCTCTGGATTTCTCATTTGATTCTTATATTCTTCGTGTAATTTATCTATTTTATCTTGTAAACCAGAAACAGTACTACATCCTAAACTTCTTATAGATTTAATAGCACTATCAATCATATCTTTATCTTTTATGTAAACAGGTTTGCCTTTTAATACAATAGACAAAAATATTTCTGCAAGGTCTTTATTTTTTCTTGCGATTACCATATCTTTTGATTGTACTAAGTCAGCTATTTGTGAGTTATCTATAACGTGAACTTCTCCTTCTATTGCATTAGGAGCAGCTTCTATTTCTGGAACCCATTTCTGAGCAACTCTAACTACTGCCTTTGGACAACGATAACAAATGTTAAGTGGTAATTCTTCTGTATTAAATTGTCTACGAATGTTTTCAACAGAATGGCAATCAGCTCCTGCAAATCCATATATTGCTTGTTTTTCATCAGCAACAAATAAGAATCGTGTAGGAAACTTTACTCCATATTGTGGTTTCATAGGAATAAGTTTTTTAAGGAAACGTAATTGTAATGCAGACAAATCTTGACTTTCATCACAACCTATAAACTCACTATAATAAGCCATCCAAGAAGGTAAATATAATTTATTAACAACTGGAATATATAACTGGTCTACAAAATCATAAATTCCTTTTTCTTCATATAATTTCATACCTTCTTCTAAAGCATCTTCTACTATTTGTGCCCAAGGAAGAATTGGATAGGATAAACCATCTTCTCTTTCTATTTTACTGAAATCACATAGTCCATCTTCCTCAATGACTCTCTCTGCTTCATCTCTATCATTTGTAACATATTTGCTTCTTACTTTATCACAAGCAACTTTTAAATCCCTCATCATATCCCAAACCATATCGTCAGTTATTTTTTCGTGTCTTGTTTGACATATAGAACGAATTTCTCTTTCAAGAATTGGAAACATTTTATTTGCTTTAAGAAATTTATTCTCTCCACCTTTATATAAGTTTCTAGTTCTTAAATCTTGCAATACTGTCATATCTCCAATGGCATTTACAGTATATACTTTTAATGTACCAGCTCCTCCTTCATCTTTCTTTTTAAGATAATGTTGAAGTTCTGGTTTATTGTTTATTTCATCTGCAATGTGTTTATTAAATGCAATAAATAGCATTTTTCTTGGATAGTTTTGTGCAATTAATTCTAAGGTGGAAGTTTTTCCACTTCCTGCCTTAGCATCTACTATTGCGTTTCCACTTCCATCTTTTACCCAATCAATAATTGCTTGTTGGTATTTGTTTGGTGGAAATTTTGGCATATTAATACCTTCCTTTCTAAAATTTTAATCTAAGTCATAACTAAGACCATCAAATGATAACCAAGCTATATTACTATGGTTAGCATCACTTTCATTACATCTCATCAACATTTCTCCATTTTTGTAAGTTTCTATCTGAGCAATTATATGAGCTCCTGTAATAGTTGCTCTATATATGGATGTTAAAATCTTTGTTCTTGATGGTCTATATCCAACAGGTAATGTAGTTATTATTTGGTTTGATGCTCCTCCCATAATTATCCCTCTGAGAAATAATCTATTATTTTCTTTTCTATATTGTAACATTGAACAATAATCTGTTGTATTAGAATATTGTTTCCATCCATTTAATAATGTTGCAACTTTCCAATTTTCATCTCCTATTATACTCCAATACATTTTACTATCATCTGTATCTAATCTAAATGACTTATAATAATATATTGATTGTGTTGATAAATATACATATACTTCTATTCTTTGTGCAGAATATCTAATTATTTTTACCGTTAATGTTTTACTTCCTGTTAAAGTAGTCAATTCATTTGATTTAACATCAGCTCCATTAACAGCATATATTAATATATTAGCATTTGACATAGCAGTTATTATTTCTCTTATTGTTGTTTCTTCATTATAATTAGGTAATACATAAAATACATTATTATATATTTTTAATTGAATATCACCTTTAGTTAAATCTTGTAGGTAGACCCCCCCCCAGAGTTAAATCATTTACTATCTTCATACTTCCATCTACTAATGTATCTTTTAATTTTGACATAATTATCTCCTTACCTTTCTCATAATTTTTCTTACAAAATGTTTAATTCTATCCATTCTTGTAACTATTTCAATTGGAACCATAGTGTGATTGAATACGTTTTTAGCCGTATAATATACAACATATCCATCTAATATTCTAAACTTTTTATCAACTACTATATTTCCATAATAATGTTTTTCTTTTTTAAAGTATGCTTCCATTCCCATTACTTTATATTTTTTAGGTTTTGCATCTTTCATCTTCTTCGGTACAATTATTTTATCTATATTAGTCATCATTCTTTCCATTAGATTTCACTTCCTCCATTTCTTACAAAATCATCTCTCTCATCTATTATATTAGATTTGATTATATCTGCTTCAGTTATTGTTCCTTCTGGATATTTTTTTCTCAAAAATGCCAAAAAGTAATTTTCAACTGGTTTTGTCAAGCTGTTTGTAAAAGTATTAACACTTGTTGGATTCTTTAAATATTTTTGAAGTACCCATCTTAAAGACTTCCAAGTTGTGTAGTAATTTAATTTGTATTTAAACATAAATCCTTCAGCGTCTTCAACAACAAATCCTTCTATGTACTCACCATTTAATTTGTAATCGTCTTGTTGAATTTCTCCATTTAAACTTAGAAATTCTTGTATATTATCTACAGTATATGCTAACTCTTTAACTCTAATCTTATTTCTATCTCCAAATGCTTTAAGATGTTCATATTTAACTTTAGAGAAGTCTATTTTATTGTAAATCATATCAAGTAGAACTAGGTCTCTTTTTTCGTATTTTATAATGTGTGGGTCATTAATTGGGTCAATTACTTCAAAAACCATAGTAATATCTTCTTTTCTAAGTCTATCTTTAATTGCATCAATTTGTTCTATGCTGTAAGTTTGATAGAATACATTTTTAAAATACTCTACGAAATCTCCTTGATTTGTAGATTTTGAGCAGAAATATAACTCATCATTCCTTAAAGACAATATACCTAAAAATCCATTTTCTTTTTTATAGAAGTTTACTGGGAATTTTAAATTTTGTACTAAATATCCAAATTTTGTTTCTTCTCTTTCTTCTTTATTAAAGAATTTATTGTAACTTCTAGCTTGAATTTTTTCTTCTTCTATATCAATGAACAATCCTCTAGCCTGAGTTGTTATATTATTCCAAATTCCTTTTTCAAAAGCATTGTGTGTAAAGTTGAATGATGATATTCCATCTCCTAACATTTTTTCTTGAATGTATCTACTATTTCTAAGTTCTTGAATAAACATTCCAACAGAACTAATTCTATTATCAATTACTCCATTTGATGATTCTTCTTTTTGTTTTAATAAGTCTTTGTCAAAGTAATTATTTTTTATTTCAATTTGATTTATTGTTCCATCATCTAAAAGTTGTGCTACTCTTAAATTCCCACCAAACTCTATTTTATCTTCTAAATTTAATGAATGTGTATATTCACCAAAACGTTGACAATAAAGGTTTCTGTGACCGTGTATTTGGCAATAAAATTCAAGTTTTATTGGAAAATCGTCCTCTGTATCCCTTGTGCCGCAAGGGTTTCAAAATTGAATTTTTTGATTTTTGCCAATTTTCAAAAATTTGGTCAACATCATCTTCATAATTACCAATTCCTCTTATAAAACAATCTGTAGAATAGAAATCTAAAGACTGTTCTGGGATGTATGGTACTCCTCCGTGACTAATTATGTAATTTCCACCTCTGAAATTTATATAAGCTATTTGACCAAGTTTTCTATAAAATTGTCTTAACATACTCTTATCTATTCCAGCTTCTGCAAACTGCACAGCAGTTTTATTTAAAAACTCTTTACTTCTAACTGGCATTTCAAAAGCATAATTGAATAAATTTTGTTCGTGGTTTCCAGTTAATAGTAATACATTTTTATGGTTGCTTAATTCAAATAAGAAGTTAAATACTTCAACGTTTTGTAGCCCGCCTATCAAAATAGTCGCCTACAAATATGTAGCCATCTTCTTCATTAAATGGATATTTTTCAAAGTACTCTTTTAATGGTTCATAACAACCGTGAATATCTCCAAATACGTGAATATTTTTATATTCATTCCAATCAAAAGGTTCCGTATTTACAACTTTGGTAAAGAACTCATTAGGTTTTACAACTGTAAATCCAGAAGTTTTTCCTTGAGTTTCAAATCTTGAATATACTTTATCAATTTCATTTTCTGGAACTTGTTTATATTCTGGTCTTTGTGTATTTCTCTCTTTAGCAACTTCTTTAGGAATATCTGTAAAATCTACACAATACAGTCTATATCTATATTTGTCAGCTAAAGATTTGTATCTTGAAAATTCACTACTTTTACTATGAACTGCATCTATAATTGTAAATTCTCCACGTTTCATTCTTTCTTCTAAGAAGTAAAACAACATATCCCAAGCTTGTTTGTTATCTTTTTGTGATATTATATCGTGACCATTAATTCCAATTTGTGGAGCTGCAAGATGTAACCTCATTGTATCTGCGCACAATGTATATTGCTCTAGGTTGTTTTCTTTTAACCAAGTAGACTTTCCACAACCCATTGAACCTCTGAGTATTACTAGTTTTCTCATTATTCATCCTCCTCCTCAAAATTTCTATTAGTAAGTATGAACTTTACAAATTCTTCCATTTCTTCATCGACTATTTCGGCTGGACATAAAGCAAAACCTTCATTGTAGTCTTTTTTGTTTTCGTCAATTAAATGTAAAATATTAGTTATGAACTCATTAATATCTACACTAAAATATGTAAGACAACTAGGTGCATATTCTATTGGGTAATATCCATTTTCATCTTTCTCATCTTCAAAACAATCTTCATTAATTTCTAATGTTATTGTTCTACTATCATACTTATAAAACCTAATATTTGCATCAAAGCCCTCTTGGTCTATTGACAATTCATAAGTTCCAGTTATATCACTTAATAAAAATCTACAAGCCATTAGTAAATCATTAAAGAAAGGCTGAATATAACTTATTCTCATTTTTCTTATACTGTTACATTTATAGTCATAAATTTCCATATCCATCCAACCTGCTACTATATTATGAAATCCTACAATATTTTTATTCATAACTTACCTCCATATTTTGTATTACTATTATACTATACTGACAATTATTTGTCAAGTTAGATAGAAAAATACGGAAGATTTATCTTCCGTAATGTTCGCCAAGTATCATTCTTAATGTTTTTGGTGTATAATTAATCATTTCTACACTAACACAAATATGGTTATTTGGATTGTATATATTCGTATCAAGAGGTACATTATGAATATGTCCGTGGATATTTAATACCTCATCTGGGCATTGTCTTGGAGAATGAGAAAATATAAGATTTTCTAAATTTCCAGAGAAGTCATTATTTGTATATCCTGTAATAAAATAAATATCTTCTAAAAGTTGTTTTAAAGTAACTTCTTTACATTTATATACTTTCTCAAACCCAATATTCATCCAAGAGTTTATACCACGTTTTGCATCGTGATTCCCTCTTAATAAAAATTTATGACCATTTAGTGATTCTATCATAGGCTTTAATTGCTCTACCAAACCAAATCCAACATCTCCTAAATGAAATACAATATCTTCTGATTGTACTACTGAATTCCACTTATCAATAATATCTTCATTCATTTCTAAAGAGTTTTGATATGGTCTATTACAGTATTCTATAATATTATTATGTGAGAAATGAGTATCTGAGATTACATAAATCATTATTCTTCTTCCTTAATTTCTTCTATCTCTATAGACTCATCCATTATTTGTTGTAAGTCTTCTATTGTCATTTGCTCTCCTAAAGATTCATCTGAAGAAATAGATTCTGTATTTTCAATAGTTTCTTCATTTATATCTTCTGGTTGATTTCCTTCTTGTGGAGTATTATCTTGTACTTCATTTTTTTGTTGTTCTGCCGCTTTTTCTTCTTCCATCATAGCAATTAATTGAGTAGGATGATAACACTCAATTCCTAAAGAATGAGCTTTAGCAAGAATAGAACCTTTATCATCTATTATAAGAGCGTGTTCTTGTACACTACCGTGTAACATATCTTCAATATAATATTTAATAACTTCTACCTTATCTTCATCTTTCCCTATAAATATTCTATTTTCATAAGGAACCCCAAAAAATCTATTCAACCATTCATTTTTTTCTAATGTTGCTTTTGCGTTTGGACTTGCAGAACAAACCAATACAATATAATCTTGATTATTATATTTTTCAATAATTCTATTTATAACTGTTTCTATTGGTTTTTTTCCTAGATAATTTCCTCTTTGGAATTCTCCATCATATGAACCACTTGGATAACCATATTCAGCAATTACACCATCCATATCAATAAATACATATTTCATATATTATTTCCTCCCAAAACGTTTTTTCTTTCCTGTATCTACAACAGCATCTTGTTCAGTTATTGTAGTTGTAACAGTAACTTCTGGTGCCTTTACTTCTCCTTTAATTTGCATTAATCCTGCTGTTCTAATATTTTCATTATCTGTATTTTCGCTTTGAGAATCTGGAATCTCATCTGACTTTTCAGCGTATCTTTCTACTGTATCATTTGTTTCTAAATCTACATTCTTCACTGCTTCACTTGCTAATCTTTGAGCCATTTCTTCTTGCATTTTAGCAACTTCTAATTGTTTTTCTTCCATTTTCTTTTTTTGTTCTGGTAAATCCACATAAAGAATAAATGTTCCTTGATATGTAGGTGTCATATAATTTGATATAGAAATTATAGAAATATCTTCATTTGATAAAAATGCATTAACTTCACTATCTATATCTCCACCACGAGTAACCATTATATCTTTTGTGTGGCAATATGTTACAGCATCTAAATCAGAATATGTTCTTCCTTGTTTCTCATAAAGTTTCTTTAATTCACTTCTTTCAGCGAATATCAAACAAGCTCTTTTCATAGAACTATTTTCATCTATCACAATTTGAATAGCTGCTGGGTCTACTTCGTTATTTGTTAAAAAGTTATCAACTTCCACATCTATTGGTTTTGTTATGTTTGTTTTTAAAGTGATTTGTCTTTCTAAAGCCATCATATACCTCCTAATAAAATTTGTATAATATAGTAATTTGATTGTCTAAGAAAAGGGCTGCATATCTTAAACAATTGTTCGTTCGTAAGTAGGATTGTAGATGAACGAAATTACTCATTATTTTCTACTTCACAATTATATCTATCTATTCTATTTTGTTTCTCTTTGTCTGTACAATATTTAAGATATTTTTCTTTTAATTCATTTTGATAATTATCTAAAAATGTACCTGTCTTTCTATACTCTCCATCCGCTAAACATCTATTATTATGTTTATTAACATTCATAGGGATACAATTTAATAATTTGTCAAATATTTGAGTATAAAATACCCAAAATATATAGTCTGTTAAACTTCTTTTATAAGAAGATTTTCTATCTCCAAAAAGAGCTTTATAATAAGCCTCTTGACCAATCTGTACTCTATCATATTCTGAGTCTGTATAATGATATGTGTTTACATAGCAAGATACATTTATGGCTTCATCAATTACTTTTTTTAATGATGAAGAAGTAATTTTAAGAAACAATAGTTGTAGTAAAATAACTGCTAATATAGTGATAATTATTGTACCTATCATTATTCTTTCACCTCCTGTTTTTCTTTTTGTATATTTTGTAGGGCATTTATAAGATTATCAACATCAGATTTTGTTAAAATAAAATCCTCTAATCTATATTCTTTGCCACTAATTGCAAACCAAATTAATTTCAATCTATTCCATATTCTTGAATATAATGGAGACTTTTGTTTATTATAGAAATTCTCTGACCATAATTCAAAATATATTTCTTCATCATCTGCAAATGATGCAATTTTAAACATATGTGTTCCACAAGAACAATTAACTAAAATTTCATTTCTTTGCGTATTATATACATTTTCCTTTCCTTCAAAAACCATAATTCCCTCCTATTTACTCCAATATAAATTACTAGACTTTACATTTAATTTATCATTATCTTTTCGTTTTACATATGGTAAGTTATCTGGATTTGGGACAAATAATTCTCCAATTATTCTATGGACACAAATCTTTTTTCTTACACATTTCCCATTATCTTTTGCGAACATTTTTACAGTTGGATTTCCATCTTTATCTAAAGACTTTTGAGATAATACTTGTAATGTATCTTTGTTTCTTATTTCTCCATCTTTGTTTGCTTCATATCCATCAAAGTTTTTAACTGTTTTCCATTCCATAATATTCTCCTTTATAAAGAAAGATAAAGAAATAGTAGTATTTATATCCTTTAAACAATAATTTTCTAACCGAATCAGCTATATCAGTGACTACTATTTCTATTCTCTTTTCGGTGGATTAAACACATATAACAATCCTCCTTCAAATTTAGGAAACGGCTGTTTCCTTAACTCTATATATATTATATCATACTGACAACTATTTGTCAAGTTAGGTGGAAATTTATAAAAGATAAAAAAAGAAGAGATAGGGGAAGTGTCATTCCCTATCTCAACCACACGTTAACTGTGCTATTTTAATTAGCACATTGAAGTATTAAATGGAAGTTGTATAGAGATATTAAAAAAAAATAAAAACTATCTCTATAATGTTCTTTCTAATATGGTAGATATGCTATTGCTATAAAGATATCTATAATTTCAGAAATGAATATTTAATACTTCAATGTACTAATTAAATAGGGGTAAAAGGCTGAGAACTTTGACCTTTAATTAATGGGTATTTATATTGGTTGGACAATACTGTTCACACATATTATTTCTAAAATGTACCCACCGTACACACAACATTTGAGAAACGTTGTCAAATCTTACTGAGTAACGCATATCTTTCATTTCATATATGTAGTCCTTTGGAGAGGTTCATAGTATCCCTACTATTACTGACATAATTACTTTTACTTGATTTGACTTTGCCTTGCGAGCTCCATCAATCTTCATATTACAGAAGAATAAGTGTACTTTTGTTATCCCAGTGGCAACCACTTTTGCAATTATTAGCATATTTTAGCTACGAAAACGGGAATCGAACCCGTGATAGATTCTTTAACAGAGAATTGCCTTACCTCTTGGCTATTTCGCAAATTATCCATTTGACATATGAGGGTTGCCTTTGGACATCTATCTCTTTTGGAGACAGCCCATCCATCATACATCTGCCATCGCTTCTAACAGAAACTTAGCTTATTATAATTCTCCATATTCTTTTCAAATACGACATCCAACCTAGATGCTTGAGCCCCTAAGTACTTGTTGCATTTCTGCGTTAGGATTAAGAAAATAATATCAATATAGCAATAATCTTTGTTATCAGATTTTTTACCATAAAGCAACAACTCATTTATTGGATTTCTCCTCAGTCAGGGTGGATAGCCCCTCCATCACTATTCATATCTCTCAGCAGATGCCCTTGAAACTTAGAACGGTGTTTTGCCATTGGCTTTCTGTGGATAGCACTCATTCTTGCGAGTGGTAATACTACGCAAAGTAATTTAATACTTCACTTTATACTGTCACCAGTTTATCCTTGAGGTTCCGAAGCCGAACCTTTATATTAAGTATTTTCAATGTACTATATATCTATTATACCATAAACAAAATCATTTGTCAAGTTAAATAGAAAAACTTTTTTATTTTTTAGGTAATGTGTAGTAGGGTGTTGACCCCACTACTTAAATGAACAAAGTTAATTTAATCTTAACTATGTATATTATTATACCACATCGACAATAATTTGTCAAGTCATTTAGAAAAATTTTCTAAATTTTTTTGAGATAAACTTAGTATAGACACAACTTTACTGCACTTTCGTGTATTATCTACTCTTGCGTTACGCTTTGGACTTTCAATAATATCTTCTCTGTCTACTAACTTTACCGTTAATGCATCTTAGTAAAGAATTCACAGTAGCAAGGTAAGCTGCCTCCTATCTTACTAGGTTGTATCTATACTAAGTCTATCTCAAGTATATATAGTATATCATATTTAAAATCATTTGTCAAGTTAGATTGAACATTTTTTTAAATATTTTCAAAATACAAATCTAAATCTAAGTAATTCTTTTCTTTGTTAGATGCTGTTCTTAATATATATTCTGTTCCTTGACCAATTAGCTCACAGATAAAATACATTTTGTTGTTAAATTTAAAATACCATTCTGTATCTGGAAAACTCCAACTGTCATCTATAATAGGTTCCTTTCCTTGTTGTTTCCCAATTTCTTTGAATAGTTCAAATATACAACTTCCAATATATTCTTCATTCTTTATATCTTGTTCTGTAAACTTATCCTTATCCATATATAGAAAATCTTCTGTAGAATATGTTCTTTTCATTTTACGTAATCTATCTATAAAGTCAGCAATCCATTCAAAGAATTCTTTATTGTTGATATATTCTTTAGCTTTTTTTTCTTCTTCAAATATCTCATCTAAGTATTTTTTGAATTCTCCAGATTCTATGTCTTTCTTTAGTTGTTTAAGAATTTCATCTATTTTATTTGGGTTATTGATTGACATTTTATTCTACTCCTTTCTAAAAAATATAATTTTGGTGGAGGTGACGGAGAGTCGAACTCCGTGTCCAAATCACTTTCTAAATTAATATCTACAAGTTTATCTTATTGTTTAACTTAGCTTTACAAACTACAATAAGCAAGAGTTTATAAAGTGTACCTTTTTAAATCTTTATCGGCGATACCAAGGTTACTTCTCAGCCACGATGCATCTACTTTAATGATACTTATCTAAAACCAGTAGACTATTTTAGTAAGCAGTTGCCTTTAATTAGGCAGCGATTAATTCTGCGTTAGCATTTATTATTTTGTATCCACTTTTTAAGTTCCCAGAATACATTAACTACTTGCAATTTCTTCTTCCAGTGACCTGTCGAAACCAAGACACCCCCATATAATGTGGGTAAATAACCCACTAAAATGTAAGCCCAACCTTATCATAGTATTGATTAAGTCTATTTGTTTGTATCTCCATAGACTCCTCATCTGTTCTAATTGTCCATACCTTCTCTATTTTTGGTACTTCTACATAATCTTTTTTTATAAAATCTTTTATTAATTTAATATTTGTAATTCTTCCAGCTTGAGCAGCTAATATTAAAAGTTCTTTAAGTTCAATGAATTTCATTATACTAAAACCTTTCATATAAAAGATTTTACCACTTTTTATAGCATCTTCCAAATCTTCATAAAAATAAATTCTTCCATTATGATATAAAAAATCACTCATATTTGTTGTAAGAATATCTTTAACTATTGATTTATCTATGTAATTTTCTACTGGTTTTTTGAATTTTACTACTTTTCCCATATTTATCACCTCCTATCCTTTCTTCATAAATAACTGTTTTTGCTCTAAAACTAATCTTTTTGTTTCCTTATCACATTCATCCCAATTCTTATAGAATTTACATTCTTTGTTATTACAAATTCTTTCTGTTAATGCGAAGCATTGCTCTTTCTCAATCTCTGATTCATTATATCCGAAACAATCGGTATGTATCGTTTTATTTTCTTTCTCTTCCATATATACTCTCCTTCCTAATAAGCATTTACTAACTCTGGTGTAAAATGCTTACATTCATTACAATGTTTACACTTAAAATCGTGTGCACATAATAAACAGTTATGATGATTACAATAACCTTTTGCATATTTCATACTCATTATCCTTCCATATCTAAATACTCCATACGACTCTCGGTTATTATATTTCTTTTTATTTATTGTATGTCTAAATTGTTTACTTGCTTTACTCATATTTATCAACTCCTCTCTTAACTATAAATATATTATATCATAAAATGTATTATTTGTCAAGGGAAATTGAAAATATTTTTTAATTTGTTTTTAAATGTATGTTAATATTAAATTATGTTTTATATTATATCATAAAATGTGTTATGTGTCAAGTTTTTTGGTAAAAAAATAAAGAATAGATAACTATTCTTTTTAAATAAGCACCACGTTTTTAACTAGTTTCTCTCAGGAGTGCTGTCCTGCTAGGGGATGAGTACTATTAATTCCTCGAAACGTGCAAACCAGATTGGCGTGAAGGGAGAGATTCGAACTCTCGGTACAGTTTCCTGTACGCATCCTTAGCAGGGATGTGGTTTAAGCCAACTCACCCACCTTCACATATAAGAAAATCTACTACTCATTACACAGATAATTTGTAGTAGACCTATCTTAGTTCTGTGCTTCAGATAGTAATTGGAGTGTTCAGTTCCAATTTTTGGCGACACGACTAGGATTCGAACCTAGGGTAGGCTATTCACCTACAAGAATTTTCAAGACTCCCGCATTAAACCACTCTGCCATCGTGCCATATAAAACGCCTTATCTTACAAAACAACTAAATCTTCGATAAGGGTGGAACGGACATTACCTTCACATAGCGTCTTCTCGTATGCCCCCAAAGCTATGCATATCCACAAGATTTTTTTAGAGATTACTGAGCATACTTTAGCATCTCATATCACTCTAGTTGATTTACTTACTCTCTGTCAGTCCCGTAAGCTAGAACTTCTTTCAGGGTATTACTGGATTTGAACCAGCTTCTCTCTTGTCATCAAGAGTGTTTTGCACCTTCTAAACTATCTACCCATATATTAGGGAGATATACTCCCTATTTATTTTTAAAAGTTTTTCTCCAACATACTAACCATTCTTTTAATGTTGGATGATAATATGGATTTGCTACTCCATTATTAATTTCTTTTTCATCCTTCTCCCACTTCTCAATATATTCTTTCTCAGATACTCTGTATTTGAAATCGCATATATCCCATTGTGGATAAGCTTTTCTGTAGTTATTTCCATTACCAATATCTTTTCCTCTCCTAAACATAGAGCGTACTCTTCTAGTTGCTAATTTCTTACCTACCCTACAGCTTTTTCTATCTTTTGTAGAAGGATATTTTTTGTAGCTTTTCCCCATTTATATCAACCTTTCTACGTTCTATAGTTAGAACGCTACTTGGCTGTATCTTCTTGTAATATAGCATATTGTTGTTCAAATTGTTCTTTTGATACAACATTTACTAGATTTCCTTCTAAATCTAAAATTATATATTTTGCACTATAAGGAATTTCTGTTTCTAATATTATTGTTTCTGACCAACTATCTTCTTTTGCTTTTTTCTTACAAGTTATTTTTCTAACCCCATCTTTATCCATTTCAATTTCACAAGTCTTTTTATTAAGATATTGCCCTAATTGAAATAAACAATCAGATTTATTGTCGGTAGAGATAGCAATATATTCATTGCTTTTTACTATTACTTTCATAACTTTTCTCCTATTTATTTATATTAAGTAATCCATTGAAATCGTTTCCTAATGATGTAGATGGTAATTGCCCATTCCACTTTTCAATTAATTTTTGTTGAACTTCAAGCCTTCTTAATTCTAATGTTTTATCTGTTATTTCTTGATTTTGTTGTTTCATTACTTCAGCTTCAGCTTTAGCATTTTCTATTTTCTTCTCATTTTCAACTTTAGCTTTTTCTAATTCATATTTAGCTTGTTGTGTTTGTTGTTCCACAATTTGTTTCTTTTCAATTGCTTCATCAAATTCTTTAGAGAATGATAAATCTAATATATTTACTGATGTTACACTAATTCCTTTATCGTTTAATTTATTATATATTTGTTCTGTTGCCATTGCAGATACTTCATTTCTTTTTGTAATTAATTCTTCAGCTGTATAATTAGCTGTTACAGATTTGATAGCTTCTTTTATGGCTGGTTCTACGATAATTGCTTTATAGTCCACTCCTACTTCTCTATATAGTTTATTAGCAGTATCTTTTGATATATTATAATTTACTGCTATTGAAAAATTAGAAATTTTTTGTAAGTCTTTAGAACTTGTTTCCATACTATATTCTACTTTTTGAGTTCTACAATCCATAAGTGTAATTTTCTCTATGTAAGGTATTTTAAAGTTTAACCCTTCATTAAGCATTGTGCTTTGTACTTGACCAAAGCGAGTTTTTACTCCAACAAATCCTGTTGGTATTGACTTGAATGAACTACATAATGTAATAATAATAAATAATGCGACAAATGCTGCTATTATCCATTTCATTGCTCTTTTAAATTCTGGTTCCATAATTTAAAACTCCTTTTCTAAAATAATTGTGGTGGATGTAGAGGGTATCGAACCCACTCGAGCACAAAGTACATCTGATTTACAGTCAGAGCCGCCTCCTTAACGGTTTATACATCCATTTATGGGGTGAATGCTGAGATTTGAACTCAATCTTACAGTGCCACAAACTGTCGTGCTACCATTACACCACATCCACTATATAATAAGAAACAGAAATATTCGTTATTTTTATTCTTAACTGCTACCCTTCAGCCTCGAGGATTTGGGTTGTCGAGAAAGTTTGTTTATAGACTTGCAATCATCTAAAATCTATTCTGCTTCTATGGTATCCGAGGATAGATTCGAACTACCGCATCGTGGAATCAAAATCCACTGCCTTACCGCTTGGCTACTCGGATATGTAAATTCTTAATTTAACAATTAATCTTATAAATATCCATTCTTTTCGTGCTCCTCTGCGTGGCAATTAGCACATAAAAGAATACACTTATCTACTTCTTCATATACTTTGTCTAAATCTAAATACTTTGAGCAAGTATAATTAGAAATATTAAAATCTTTTTCTTCTTTATTTATATGGTGGAATTGTAATGCATTAATACACTTATTATAACCACATCTTTCACATTTCCCACCTTTATATTTTACTAATTGAATTTTAATAGCTCTTCTTATAGCAGTAATTGTCATTGCTCTTGAATGGTTATCTCCATTTTCATAATGAGGACTACAATCAAAACAATATTTTCTTTTACTACCATATCTCTGAGTATCAAATTCTTTTCCACAAATTCTACATTGTTTCTTCAAATGTAATCACTTCCATAAATCAAACTTATCTAAAATTTAATTTATCTAAAATGATTATCTAAAATATAAAAATTATTAAATTAAGAATTATGGTGGAACCTCAGGGAATTGAACCCCAACCCCAAGATTTTCAGTCTTGTGCGCCGACCAACTTACGCCAAAGTTCCATATTGGAGGTGTATGCTGGATTCGAACCAGCGATGCTGGTTTTGCAGACCAGAGCCTTAACCAACTTGGCTAATACACCATTTTGAAGTGGTTATTCTCTTATAAAATCATATAATAAAATTATACTTCCCAAGTTTATAAGAGAATAACATTTTCATCAATAACCCCTAAGGGTCTGGTGGAGAATAAGAGATTTGAACTCTTGACCTCCTGCTTGCAAGGCAGGCGCTCTAGCCAACTGAGCTAATTCCCCATATAAGATTTTCACCACATTTTACTCTTTTATAGTATTTTCTAGTGAAAATAAGGTAATTGGGTGGTAATGGTAGGCATATCTGTACTTCATTGTCGTCTTTCTACCAACTTCTCAGCAACCTAATCATTACGAATATTCTCTTCCTCAGAGCATTACTGACATCCGACACCCAATGATAGAATTTGATTGTGAGTCTTTCTCCCACCGAGGACTAGGTCTTTCACGCCCTTACATCTCCGAAGAGTATGTACCGCTATCGTGGTAGCGAGTAAGGGAGTCGAACCCTTCCCTTCCGATAGAAAGTCGGATGTATTAACCGATTTACGAACTCGCCATATATAAAACGTAGAGCCGATTATTTTCTCAATTATCGTCATAATTTTCTATAATCGAAAAACATCTTCTCAACACTAGATTAAAAATCTAGCCCACTTCACCACATTGTGGAATCCGCCGCAGTTTATTCAACCGCAGCAGAGGGAGTCGAACCCTAGTTGATTGATATCTTGAACTCTACAGCAGACTTTATTACCCTACACTTTATTCGGAGGTATCTGCCATACCTACTAATGAGACTGTGTAGAAGCCTACTAGCTGGCGACCCGTATCGGACTCGAACCGATGACCTTCTGATAGACAGTCAGACATTCTAACCAACTGAACTAACGAGCCATATAATACAAATGAGTACTCATTTTTTTAGATAAGGTATTTATTGCTTGTTTCGTTTATTGTATAAGTTTTTTGATGTTGTATGTCATTATATGGAATTAGATATCTATTACCAATTTCAGTCTCTATAAAGAAGTAATCAATACTACCTTCTTCATAAAATTTATAATAATTATTTCCATTTTTATCTGTATGTCCACAAACATAAAGTTTTACAATAAACTTATCTTTTTTAACTCCTTGCTTTTGTGAAGTATATTTGCACTGTACCTTTCTTATAACTCCATCACTATCTTCAAAGGCTAAGTCATAGTCTTGTGAATCATTTAGTGGAATCAGAACTGTATAGGTTTTATCACTAAAAAATTTTATTGCAGAAGTTAATGCAATATTACCTTTTTGTTTTGTTGTCACAAATAATCACTCCATAAGAAAACTTATCTAAAATGATTATCTAAAATTATGCAGATTGGCATTGGAATCGAACCAATTTCCTAGGATACTACCATAGCTAACCCAACCATATAACACTAGATGATGAGCTATTGAAGAATTTACAGTTCTTCTGCCTGTTTTGACTTTTTACTCATCTTTCGAGTCTAGCACTCCGAGACCGTTGTCCTTTTATTCTTCGGAGTTGTAACGTTCTTTAAAACAATCTCCTATTGCAAAAGTTTATGGTAGACACTCAACAAAACTACCTAGAAAGTATCTTTTACTGATGTTGGTATTGGCTACCAGAGCATTGTTCATCAACTTTCTTTTACCAACTTTGCGGTCGAGTTTTTATGTATGTTTTCTTTTTCTGTGGGTGCGAGCGTACAGAAAGAAATAATACCAAACAAAGAAACCCTCTGGTAGACCAGATTGGACTCGAACCAATGACTTCTGCATTATCAGTACAGCTATCTAACCAACTGATATACTGGTCTATATAAAATGTTGAAAGGCTTTAGTTATCGTCCAAAACTATCCAAGCTGCTTTCTTTGGATTGTCATATAATAAATATGGTTATTCACAAGCTAGAAGCGGTTACAAATGTGATGACACATTATTTCTATTATAATCCCTTTCCATTAAATGACGGACATACCATTTATTTTATTTTCAAAAATTTCTTGATTACCAAGCATTCGTAAACATTACTTTTAAATACTTCTAAAATAAACTACTGTCATTGTTCCTGTCCCAGTATCGTAGTCAACGGAATCCAACGTACAACTTACGGTTGTAAATCGTGGCTGGCACGCCGAGACTCGAACTCGAAATAAGTGATTAACAGTCACCCGTGATACCTATTTCACCACACGCCAATATTTTAAGATGCCGCAGACTGGACTTGAACCAATGACCTTCTTATAGGTTTTCTTACTCTCATTTCCTTGTACTTCGGACTTTATACACTAGACTAACTATAAGTGCTCTAACCTACTGAGCTACTGCGGCATATAACTTTCCAAACTAAATTTTTTAAAGGAATCTAACCTTTCTTCTTCTCCTTTAAAGGGAGACGTCTTAACATCCGACTCAAAAAATTTAATCTGGGGCAAGCTTGTTTTAATTTTCATCAGGTTCCACTTGCCAATTCCCTGATTATCTACAATGCGATTTGTTAGTCTCAAGTAGTATCGCTAACTCTTGAGGGTTTTTCCACTTGTGTAGCCAAGGTTTGTTGGATGGAGCTCACAGTCTGAATCGAACAGACGACCCACGCTTTACAAGAGCGTTGCTCTACCTACTGAGCTATGCGAGCATATAAATCTTAGATAGTGAAATATGTACTTATTTTATTCCTGACTAGTATTATGGTTTGCTCTGTGCGTACGCCACAAATCTTGATTTCACCATCTAATAATATAAACGATTCCGATAGGATTCGAACCTATGACAATGCGTCCACTACGCACCGTTTTCCCACTAAACTACGAAATCATATACTAGAGAAGATTATTCTTCTCTATAATTTTTTATTACATTGTAATAATAAGTTGGGTCTTCATCATACTTATTTTTATTAACAAATATTAAATAACCACCATTCCAAAAAATATCTCTATTTAGAGATGGTATTTCCACAGGATATTCTGCAATCTTACAATTTGTTGAGAAATCTCCTACCTTCAATACTTTCCCTACATTCTTTTTTAGAACTCCTTCTCTGTTCCCTATCCAATTTTTTGTTCCAAATAAGTAGTGTTTGTTGTTTTCAGTAATATTTAAAAATTCCCTAATAGCAACTTCCTTTGTCTTATTATCACGATATAATAATACTAAACTTTTCATATTCCTTCCCTCCTAGAATTAGATTTAGCCCAACCAATTCACAAAAGTGAATAAAAATATGAAAATAATATTTTAGGCTTAAAGCCTTGGTTGCGGAGGTGTGACTCGAACACACGACCTCTAGGTTATGAGCCTAGTGAGCTGCCAACTGCTCCACCCCGCTATATTTAGAAAGTGAGGCACCGTTTGGGTCAATGCCTCAAGTAATTAATGTTTGACATCAATTACTATTATTTTATGGAATGATATAAAAGAATATCATATTATAGTTAATCTCTTAACTATAAATCTATTATACCATAAATTGTTTTATTTGTCAAGTTAGATTGAACATTTTTTTAAAAAACTTTTGCATTTACAAATTTTTCTATTTTATGTTGTAAGTCTTTTTCTAACAAGCTATATTCTTTCAATGCTAATTCATCTTGTTGCTTTAAAGAATTAATTACTGCATTATTATATTCTATTTTTTCTTTTAAGTCAAGATTTTCTGCATTTAAAAGTTCAATTTGTTTTTGATTATCTTCCTTTTGAGAATTAATTTCTTCCTCTTTTTGTGCTAACATATTATTCATTTCTGCAACTCTAGTTTTAATTCTTTCTACATACATCTTATTAAATTCACTATCTAACTCTAAATCGGCTTTATAAACAGTTATTAATTTCTTTCCATCTTTATCAACAACAATTATCCATCCGTCTTTATTTATGTAAAAATGTGTAAAATTATGTTCTTTAACTTTCCCTGACCATAATAACTCTGCTGAATTATAAAGTAATAATAGTTTTTCTTTTACTTTATCACTATTCTGAGCAAGATATTGTTTTATTTCATTACCTGTCTTATTCATTGTTCTTTCTACAAATCGTTCTAATATGTGATTTGTAAATGTAACATCTTCTAATGTAAAATCATTCATCTAATTTACCTCCTTTGTTTATTCTTTATTTAAAAATTCTTTGGAATATAAATAATTTAAAAAAACTTCTAATTCATCTATTTTTCCCTCATATTCTCCAATAGCACGACCTGCATTAAAGGCTGATATAATAGCTTCTTCTTGAGTATTTGCACCAAAAGCTACCTCATATCCGTGTTCTTCTGCTTCATCTAATGTTTTATATAATGATTTTAATTCTTCGTGCTTTTGTTGAATTTCTTTATTAATATCTTCTTCTACCTTTTTATAATTTAAAATCATTTTTATATTCCTCCTTTAATCTATATAACTCTTTTTGTTTTATTTTGATTGCCATCTCTAAATTATAAGATATTTGATTTGCAAATGGGCTATCTAAATTTAATTCAGCTAAACGATTTTTTCCAACCTCTATACTTTTTTCTAATTTATTTATCATTATGGATAAAAAATATTTTCTCCAATATCTTCCATCTAAACTATTTAGTTTACTATTATCTTTATTTACTGTCATATTGAATACATCCAATATTTGTTTAAATCTGTAATCTGGATACATTAACCAATATTCTTTAAAACAATTAGTAATTTCTTGCATATCTAAAACATTTTCTAACAAATTGTTTTGTTCAAGCTTTTTTGAGCTTTCAATTAGTCCTTGTAGAAAATCATACCATTTATCATCTTCCCAGTAAAAAGTATCTATATTTTCTTTTCCACGTGATGACAAATCTATTAAGTCTAGTAATTGAAAAAAATTTATTGATAAATTATTAAGTCTATATCTTTCCCAAAGTTCTTCTATTAAATCACAAATTACAGGAATACGTTCTGGATTCCTTGATGTTATAAAATCTTTCTTTACACATAGGTCTCTTTTATTATCCATAATCTACCTCCTTGTTATATTTGATATTATATCATAACGACAACTATTTGTCAAGTTAAATAGAAAAAGAAGTGGTATTACCACTTCTTAACTACTTCTAAATAATTTAAGTAAAATTCTGGGTCATCTTCAAAATTTTTTGTGCCATCTATCGGTACCCATTGTTTAGAATATCCTATACATTCTTTACCAAAATTATCTGTACCTACTCTTTTTGTTTCTTCTTTAATAAAAGTTACTCCATTTCTAAATGATAAAGGTATTTTTTCCTCAAATATAAAGTCTTTTTCATCTTTCATTTTCTCTACCATTTTCTTACTACTTAACCCATATAATGACTTGTGACTAAATAATGTCCTAGCTGTACTACTTACTGCGTTTTTTTGGCAATCTCTTTGTCTCCATATAAAATAATTTACTACTTCATTTTCTGGAACATTAAAAGCTCTACTATCAAAAAGTGCTGTAAATTCTTTTTCTTTAAAACGAAGTAATTTTCTATATTCTTGTTCTAATGGTGTTGATTCATCTTCACAATCATCTATATCTGGATAATCTAACATTTGTCTTGTTTCATTAAGTTTTTTCTCAACTGCTTCAGCAAATATCTTATTAAACTCACAAGTAACTATACTAGCGCTAACACTTATTATTTTACTAAGGTTATTATTAAACCATAATTCACTAGATTTATTAGATGTATTCATTAATACTAATGATATTTCATCTGATTGAGTATATCCCATAACAACACTTTGTATTTTTTCACATAGTGCTTTTGTTGTTAGCTTCATTGTTTCTGCCATTATATCATCTACTGGTTTATCAAATCCTTTTGTAAAGTTGTGGAAGGCTTTACCATCCAATCTTATTATAACAGGTAGTCTGTTTATAAGTTTATTTCTTGTTACATATTCATATTCTTTCATTCTATCTCCTAATGTTTGTTCCATAATATCACTCCTTTCTATTTTAATTCTACTATGTATCTAATGTCTAATTGGTCTTCTCTATAAACGATTATCTCATCATTTCTTAACATTCCTTTTCTACTGTCTGCGTGAAGGCAATCAAAATTTCCTTCTTTCCTTAACTTGTCATAATTGAAATTATAATACTTGCTATCAAAATTTGATACTATATATGGGTTCCCATAATGTACATCATACAATCCCATAAAAGCTGTATCGCTATTTCCGTGAGCCCAATATGAATTATTATAGCTTGTATAGTTAAATGATTTCCTACTTTGTAATCCAAAATATATTCCATAACCAAACATCTTTCCTGTAATTACTGCATTTGGATTTAATATTAACCCACTTGATATAATACTCATCCAATTTTCATTACGACTTCCGTGCCATAACAATTTAGTATTTTGAAAATCACTTTCTGCAAGATGCTTTTTAAATCTTTCGTTTGTTGTTTTATTAACAACTCTCCAAGCCATATAATACTTGTCTTTTAAGTCACCAAGTTCTTTTCTAATAATTTTTTCATCAGTCTTGGTAACTGGTTTTAACTCAAGTCCTAAGGCTTCAAGTATCGTTTTTTCTACTTTTTCAGTATCTTCTTTTTCATTTTCACTATCTACTTTATGTTGAACAACTTGACCTTTCATAACATTTAACAAGTCTTGTTCTCTTGTATATATATCTGTAAAGTCTTTATCTGATTTTGCTAAGTAATCGTTTACATTAGCCATCTTTCTTGGTAACACATTAAATAAGTTAAGTAGTAAACCATTGAACATTTTATAATCACTAGTATTTGCAATTTCATTTAATACTAACTGTGCTTCATCAACCATTGCCTGTGTAACCTTTTCAGATGATACTGTATAGTTATCAGCAATCTTTTGTCTTGCACACTTTTGAAGAAAATCTATAAGTTGTTTTACACTACTGTCTTGAATTTCTTTATAGATTTGTTTTTCTTTTGGCTTTTCTACACTTATTAAGTCTCTCCTTAAATCTGTCTGGTCAACATATCCTTTTTTAATTTTTTCATTGTATTTCTTATTAAATTGACTTTCTGGATATGATGTTACTTGAGCAGATGCTCCAACTCTACCATACTTAACAGTGAATGAGTTCCCATTTGGTATCATTTCATAATATTTATTATTATTATTTTCTGTTACCATTAACAAATATTTATATTCCATAATCATTCTCCTCATTAAATCATTGTTTTCCCAACTTTTATAAAATGACCACACTCTGGACATCTAACTTCTTTATATCCATCACTATATGAAATATCTGTTTTTGTATATTTAAGTGTAGCATTACAATCATCACATATAACTGTTTTAGATGTTTTTCCACTACAAACAACTTTCATTATAATATACTCCTTTCCAAATTTATTGCCAAGGTATTTTGTTTCGTTTATTAAATACCTTATCACACTCTTCACAAAATCCACTATTCAATTTCCAAGGTATCTTTTTATACTTCTTTCCACAACAATCACATTCTAAATTATCTGATGTTCCCCAAGTATAGTATAATAATGTTTCCCTTCTCATCTCACTATTCCCAAGGGCAATCAAATAGTCATATTTAGGACGTTTATCTAAAATATCGGATTCTACTGTCCAAGGAAATTTTCCATAAAATTGTTTATGAACAAGTCGACTAATGTATGAAGATATATTAGAAAATATTTCTCCTCGAGCATTTCTTATGAAGAGAGGCGAGAAATCATTTCCTCTGAAATCTCTATGCTCTGTTAAATCTATTTCATCATCATTAATCATTTTTAACTCCTAAAAATGTTTTTACTTTGTCGAAGAATGATTTTTTTGGTTTTAAATCTGAGTCAGAAGATATTAATGTTAGTTTTGTTGTACCATCAGTTAAATCTTCTTCTTTTATGTTTAATTTATTTAATTGAGATTTCAAAGATTCAGTATTTTCAGGCATTTCAGACGATGAAATTTCCTTTAAAATGTCAGTTTTATTGACAGACTTCATCTCTGCAACCATCTTCTCCAAAGTCAAATCACAATACTCATCAACCCAATCTCCTATGTAATAGAAACGTTCATTTATCGCTTGTCTATCTCTATCTAAAAATGCTCCAAACAATATTGGGTCTTTTTCTCTACGTTCTTTTTGAACTTGTTTTGACATTTTTCCATTATAGTCAGTACATACTACATAGAACTCGTCAAAAATCCCCTTAACTTTTTCCATTGCTTCAATAACATCTTCTGGAATACTTCTTTCGTAAGAAGCTAAATCCAATATAACTACTTGTTTACTAGCTACATTATCTATATAATATTCTATATCTGATTTATAAACATATTTGTTTATTCCACATTTAAGAACATCTCTTTCTTTTATAATAGATTCTAAATGAAATATTAGTTTCCTAAGTCCCTTTTTTTGTCCTGTTCTATTATATTGCTCTGCTAAATATAAAGCATTTTTGTATGTTTCATTAAGCTTCTCATCATCCATCTCTTGAACCTTTTCTTTTAACTTTTGAAAATACTCATAAGGACTAACCATTATATCACTTTCATTATCCACTACTTTTTCAGTAACTACTTTTTGATTATCTTCCATAATATCCTCCTATTATTTACCTATATATCCACCAACTAAGGCAATCATAAAGTCTTCTTTTTTACCTATTATATAAACTCTGCCATCTCTTTGTAAGAAGTATGCATTCTTATCATTATAAAGTTTTTTATCAACAATTAGTCCACTATTATCTTTTGGATTTTCAATTCTTTTTGGCTCATTGTCAATATTGATTAATATAAAAGGAATAACATCATCTTTAACTAGTTGTTCTATATATTTAGTTCTTTTTACTCCTCTTTTGAACATTGCTTTTACTACTAAGTTCTCTACAAACCATTTTAATATCATTATCAATGTAGCAATTCCCATTGAAATTATTATTATTTCTTCTTTACTCATAAAAATCCTTTCTGTACTATTTTACTTTATCAAGTAAGGAACGTACTATCCCTCTATTTCCACCAAATATGTTACCAGATTTCTTATCTATCTGAATTAGACTATCAACTAGTTTATCAATACCACCAAGTTCTTTTGCTCTTTCTTCTGTAAGTTCTTTAAGTAATATATCTTTCTCTCCGTTTGATATTCTTTCTTTGATATTAGTAATCTCTTCAACATATTTTATGTAACTTTTTACATCTTGTTTCTCAAATAATAGATGGTAAACAATATCTTCTTTCTTTGAAAAAGCCTGAATTTCTTTAACCATTCTTTCTGCATTATCAATTTCTTTTAGGTCTTGTGATTTAGTTTTTTCTAGCACTCCTCTTACTGTTCCTACATTAACTCCTGTGATTTTTTGGTTTCCTAACATTGCTTGATGCATTCTATCTTCTGCGAATATTAATGCGTTCATCTCCTTATCACTTCTTGCTAATTCTGCAAACATTATTTGTTCTTTTGGTAATATTTTACCAATATATAATTGAAATCCATTTTTAACAAGTTCTTTATATGTCTCTACTGCTTTATCAAATTGCTCTTTGTTTATTTGAACCGTATTATCATACATTTCTTGAATGTCATCTACGGAGTATTTTAGAAGATGTTTTAAACAAGCCTTATCCATTTTAATTGCATTTGCATTCATTTTTATAATTTGTTTCACATTATTTGATAAAATTTGGTTACATTCTCCTTCTTGACGTTCTTCAATCATATCTAATTGTTCATATACTCCGTCTATATCTTGAGCAAATACATATTGTGTTGCACTTTGTGTTTTAATATATTTTGTAGAAAATGTTACTTTAAATAGTCCCATTACATCTGTTGTTAGTAATTGTATTTTATTTTCTAAATCAATTTCTTCTTGAGATTTTTTTCTTTCTGGTATTTTCTTTTCTTCATTAATTGTCATAAATTCTTCATCGCCATCTTGATATTTTCTAATTGTTCTTCCTGTAACACTTTTAGGTTTTCCAAATTCCTTCTTAATTATTCTATCATATTCAATATTAGCTAACTTTTCATTTTTTTCTTGAACGACTCTTTGAATATTAAATTTATCATCTCCAATTTTTACATTAGCATTTATTGTAAAGAAATCATATCCACTTCTAATCAAGAATTCTTTTGACCCAACAATAAGTTTATCTTGAGTTATATCTTTTATGTTAGTTTTTTCTACTTTCTTTTTAATTGGTTTCGGTTTAGTTATTTCTTTTACTTCATTATCAACAGTAGCTTCTTTAACAACTTCTTGCTTCTCCTCCCCAATAGTTTCAATACTTTCATTTACTTCAACTAGTTGGGGCTGAGCTATATCAACCCCACCGTTGCTAAAGACACTCCTTTACATCATCTTGTTTTATCTTTTCTGCCCTAAAGTCTATTGTCTTATATGTACAATTTGGGAATTTCTGTTTTAAATATTGTTTAATATTTTCTATTGCCTCTTCTGCATTATCTGCCCAAACATCTCTTGTAAATAAGAATGGAGATTTATTATTATAATAATTATTTATAGGAATCTCAACGTGCCATTGTCCCCAATCTCTTTTCCCAATACAGAAATCTTCTTTAGATATTAGGTCTGATGCTTTAGCTTTATAATAATGTCCATCTTGTGCTTCAATAACTTTTTCTAGTTCTGCTTGTGCTTGTTTCGCTATTGATAATATTTGTGGGTTTTTCTTCACAATATCTTGTAACAACCCATCTATTTTTTCATATTGACCCATACCATTTTTTATCTCTCTACGTTGGTCTAATAAACATCTAAACATCTGACTTCTTTTTAAGAATATATCTGGAGTTTTTGCATCTTCAACAGCGTGCTGGTAATCTCCTTCCATCATATTAAATGTTTCTTCTGCTTTTTTATATTGTGTCATATAACCATTATTGGTATCTATTAAAGAACAAAACATACTCATAAATACATTAAATGGTGGTATTTGTTTAAAATCTATATTTACATTTTTATTCTTAAAAGTATTTTCTATATCAGCCAATACTATTTGTTCAATTTCATCATCATATATTCTATTTTCTTTTTCTTTTTGTTTTTCTTCAATAATTTTTGAAGCTTTTGTTGTAATTGTTTGAGTTTTTCCTGCCTTTTTTAATCTCGCAGGAACATATTCCTTATTCGTTCCGAATTTTTTGTTTTCATACTTAATCTGCGATTTCTTTTGCCTACATTTCTTACAAACGCCTTCATCGCTTCTGTTAAAATATTCTTTGTCATCAATTTCTTTTAAACAATCTTTACATTGCATATTTCGTTTCCTACCTTTCTTTTCTTTTCTCAATCATTTCTCTAACTACTTTTTCAGTTTCATTAACTTGTTCCCACATTCTCTTTTCATAATCATCATTTTTTCTTTTGTCTAATAAATATTGCTTTACTTCTCCATCAACTAAAATATGACTATCAAAATATGAACCACATTGCCTTTCTAAAAAAGCATAAGCTATTTCTAACGGGATTTCACAAACTATCATATCTTCACAGCTAACGTGAATATTATCTTTAAAATCTAAATATAAAGCATCATATTCGCTTGCTGGGTCTAATAAAACAATCTTTCTTTCTTTCAATTCTATCACCTCTTTTCTAACTATAAATATATTATATCATAAAATGCATTATTTGTCAAGGGCATTTATAATATTTTTCTTATAATATATCACAAATTAGAAAAGAAGGCAATAGTTTGTGACTAAACTTTGATTTATTTAAGAAAAATATTCACTTAAAGGTTTAATATCTTTACATTTATCAAAGTCTTTATCATCTTCCAAGAAACATATATGTATTTTAATACCAGTATCATCAAATACATCTTGTATTAATGAAAGTACAATTTCCCATTTCAATTTATCTAGTCCTGCTCCAATTTTAGGCATAGCTATAAGTTCAATTTCTTCCTCAAATGCAATCTTTCTCATTTCTTCTAAAGAATTTCTTAGGCTTTCATAAGTTGGTTTTTGATAACATTTTTCTTTTGTTATTAAATTGAAAACATTATCAATTTTTACTACTCCACCAACATATCCTTCACCTAAGTTTCTTAATCTTTTACTCATATTATATCTTTTATTGAATTCTACTGCTATTCCTGCTCCTAAAGCAAAATCTAAACTAATACAATGAGCAAAACAAGTTCCTTGTGGCATACTAAACAAATCTCTTTTTTCAAAAGTTATATCTACCATAATTATTCTCCTTTCTTTTGATATATCTCTAATATATCAAGTACTGTTTCATAAACATCTAATTGACCTTCATAGTAATCTCTTGAATGAAATATTGTTGTTGACTGTTCTTCTAAAATGTTCTTAACATTATCTCTACTTCTTCTTAGGTCTTGTATTATACTATTTATATTCTTAAAATCAATTTCATCCATATCTTTCTCCTTTCTTTAAAAATTAAAAAATCTTATGATACAATGTATCTCAAATTAATGATAATTACATTATATCATAAGATGTAAAATTTGTCAAGTGATTTTGATAAATATATTAAATTATTTTTTATTTGGTTT
Source organism: uncultured Clostridiaceae bacterium (assembly GCA_949927585.1). Lineage (GTDB taxonomy): Bacteria > Bacillota > Clostridia > TANB77 > CAG-508 > UMGS1663. The sequence continues at coordinate 8,510 of CATLFA010000001.1, read as the reverse complement.
AATTATTTCGTCAATTACACCTAGTTTAAATGCTTCTTTGACATCCATAAACCAATCTTTTTTCCTTTCATTCATATTTTCTAATTGTTCTTTTGTTATTTTTGTATTATCTAATATGATTTTATCTAATTTTTCTTGGTCTTTTTTTACTTGAGTGTTCGCTTCATCAATATCTCTAACCTTACCAAATCCAGAACCCCAGCTTAATTGATGATACATTAATGTTGTATTCTCATAAGCCATCCTTCTATCTCCACAAGTTAAAATTAGAAACCCTGCACTACAAGCTTCTCCACAGGCGTAAATCCAAACAGGAGTTGCACTACATTTAATTTGGTCACAAATGGCAAAAGCCGATGTAAGTAATCCTCCGAGGAGTACAGATATGTAATCTAATAGGGCTTCTTTGATAGTTTACAAGCTTTTTCTCCTGTTCTGCGTCATATATATTTACCTCCAAAATTCCTTTTATAATTTCAGCTGCTGAACCTTCATCTAATTCTTTTAATAAATATAAGTCTCTTTTAACTTCTTCTGCCACTTCCATAATTCACTCCTTTTTAAAATTCTATCTTAATTCAACTTGAATATAAGCATTTAATACTCTTGTATAATTGACATACTCATTTTCTATTTGAGAAAACCAATTTATTGCTCCACCTTTCATAAAGCTGTCAAATAAATCTAAGTCTCTTATACATTCTGATAAACCTTCAATTGGTTGTAAAGTTGAATCTTTTTCTCCTATTGTATATGTCTTATTTAAAAACGTAAATAATTTTGTATAGTCTTTATCAAATAGGATAGTTCCTCTTATTAAAACTTCTATTTCAGTTTTCCCTCTAAATAAAGGTCTAACTTTATTTATCTTTCTTGCAAAATTTTCTGTTATATGCGTATCTCCATCTGTCTGTCTTGCAAATAACTCTGCATATATATCCTCTCTTGTTATCTCTTCCTCTTTAAAATCTTTAATCATTCTCATCAATTCCTTTCATATCTAAATCTTTTCTTATCATATCACTTCACAAAATAATACCTAATTTGTTGTTATATTACTATTACTTATTGAACTATCTACTTTTGTTAAATCATTACACATAATCTTTTTACTTAAATTTGGGTCTTCCTTTGCATCATAATATGTAACAGTTGGTTGATATGGGTAATTTGGAACAAATGGGTTTGGTGTTACTGGACTATATGGATGTAGAAATGTTCCTTTCTTTACTTCATATCCAACCTCTTCAAGAAAACTAATCATTTCTTGAATATTGTCAAATTCTAATTTCATCTTGTTACCTCCTAAATGAACTTTACTGTAAAGTTTTCATATTTTTCTAAGCCTTTTGTTAACTCTTGTTCTAATATATTATATACAGCAATCTTCTTCTCAATATTTGTTTCAAAGTCTAATAAATCTAATTCCTCTTGTTCAAACCATTTTTTAAGAGTTTCTGGTTTTACTTCAACAATATAATCTATCCCATTATCATCATAATAACCACAAACTAAAGCTTCTTTAATATTCATAAACACACCTACCATTCTTTTTGTTCAAAATGTTTTTTATCATACTCATTTAATGTTTTGAAGAAGTCTCCTAGAACATCTTTTTTGTAATCTCTTTGATAATCTGTATCGTCATTTTCAAAAATTTGACATAGCCCTTCAAATAATATAGCTGCAACATTTTCATCAAGACAGAACTTATAATAACCAAAGTTATTTTCTTTTATCTCGAAATCAAATATTGTATTTCCAGAAGACATTTCTGTTTCATATATTTTTAGGTTTATTTTATTTACAGTATCATCTACAGCTGTACATAATTTCCTTTCCATAATTACCTCCTAATCAGATATTTTTAGTAGATTAATGTCAAAGTTAACTACTTCTATTCCTAATATCTTAATCTCAGTAAATCTTTCTAATTCTAGGTTATCATTGTAGTTATGTAAATAGTAATCTAATTTATAGTCTAAATTATTATTTAATACAACAATATATTCACTAGCCCTTCTTGTTGGTACAGTTAACTCTACAATAATGTCTCTACCTGTCTCTTTAGCAATTTCAAATTGTTTTGTTAAATCTTCTTTATTCATATTTCTTTCTCTCCTTCCTGTCTCCATTCACTCCATAAATCTTCTAATGTTTCTTCTTGATTTGTTTGAGATAGTAATGGTAAACAATTTATTAATCCTTCTTCTATGTCGAAGTCTGTATCATCATTAAATGGAACTACTGAATACAAGTAAATATAATCTTTATCACTTATTACATAACAAAAATCTTCTACTGATTCAAAAAGAATTCCTATTAATTCTGGAACCAAGTCACTTTCAACTATACTTGTATCTATGTCATAATATCCTAAACTAATACCATATAAACAATTTTTATTGATTCTGTATTGTTTTATATCTTGATAATCAACTATTCCTCCAGAAATATCTTCTTCATAATATTCTTGGTCTTCATTCCATTGGTCTATTTCACATATAACATCGAAAGGTATTTCAGTTTCTGGTAAGTCTTCAATAATTAAACAATACTCTACTTTAGCCATATCAACTACTTGATATATAATATCAAGGATATCGTATGTTACATAATCATTATATCTTGGCATAAGATATGCGTCTTGTTCGTCTTTTGGGTTAATACTAAAAATAAAATCTATTCCATTAATCATATTAAGCATTTTAAAAGGATAATCTTTTTGTAAAACAGTATTCATAATGTTTTCTAAAAGGAAATTTCCAACTTCATTTTCTTCTTTACAAAACAAATGAAATACTATAGTGTTCCCACTTAATACCTCATAATTAGCGTGCAATACTCCAATTGTTGTATTTACAACATTAGCTAATTTATTTAATCTATTTAAAATTCCTTTAGCCTGAACTAATTCCATTTTATCTACTCCTATCTATCATAATCTTCTTCTTCAATAAGCCTTCTCAATTCTTCTTTTCTTCTTGCTCTACTTGGATTTTTCTGTCGTCTATATTTTTCATTCTTCTTTTTATTTTTTTCTTTTATCTCTTCAAATTGTTCTTTTGTACAATCATATGCTTGAATTATTATAGAATCTTCTTCTTTTACTATTGGCAATTCTACTAAACCTACATCTGTTATTTGTCCATTAGAAACAATTCCATATGCCACTTTGAACTCTCTAAACATATCATTTATAATTTCTTCCTGTTCTCTTGGAAGACTATGTATATATTGATGTGCAACCTCTTCAATATTTGCTCCATTTTCTATAGTTGTTTTTCCTCCGTTCACTACGATGTTTTAAGTGATGAAATGTGATTTGATGGCTAATCTTTTTACCTACATATCTTTTTTCCTTTAAAAATCTTTTATAGGTTTTAATACCATCCATTTGTTCAATCTTTTCTTCACAGTGAGCTCTATCAAAGAAGCATCCCTTCCCACATATTCTTTCCAATTGCTTTCGAGCTGATTTATTATTCTTACTCATAATGTTAGCTCCTAAAATTTATTTTTATCTATCTACTTCATCACTTGTATGAGAATCTATGTCTTTTTGTTTCATTTGCTCTAATTGTTGTATTGTTGTCTTTAAATCTGTAATAATTGCATCTACAACTGCTACTTTATCCTCTATATCAAAATAATTTTTAGCCATACCGAATTGGTACACGGTATGTGGAGTAGGGTCTACAATATGAGTTACTCCATCTTCTTGAACCTTAGTTTTGTTATACCAAGTCTTATGTATTTCTAGTTCTGTACCATTATTAAGTTTCACAATTAACACTCCTTTATTATGTTGTAGTAAATTCTTCTGTATAATACCCAGATGAAATTTCTGTTATTTGCTGTGGATTTTCATTTGCATATAAATTAACTGAACCAGTAATCGCAGATATAGCAGTTACATACAAGTTCGTCCCTCTCTGATTATTTCCATTAAAATAGAAATCTAAGTAACATATATCATTTCCTTTTTTTACCATTCTTATTTTTGGAAGAATATTCACTCCATTTAAGTATTGATATTCAATATTTTTAATGTTATTGGAAACATATCCACTACCATTCATTATTGTTAATCTTCCTTCTAAACTTCCTCCGAGGAGTCACCCCTTGCACCCATCTACCACTACCAGCAAATAATATTTCACAAGTGTCTAAACCAATAAGTGCTGCAACTCTATACCAACCAGATTGTGCTGGAATCTTTAAAAAAGCACGTTGGAGGATTCCTCCTATATTATAATAGAGACCCCCCCCCCAATACGAATACCGTTTGGGAACTCTTCTATTCCAGTGACATTTAAGTTTCCATCTATTTTAGTATTTTTTAAATTACTCATATTAATCCTCCTTCTTAATTTCAGTATTATAGAAACTTCCTTCTTTTATCTTTCCATAATAATTTATAATTAATTGGTTATATTCTGGTATCCAATGGGCTATTTCAACTCCATCTGCTCTTTTGAAATTATTATAAAATTTTTCATAATAACCATTCTTTATCATCTTTGCGACATCATCTATTCCATATTTCATAATATCTACATAAATGTTATCTAATACAGCCTTTGTACAAAATTCCATAAATTCTATACCATTTCCAGCATCCCTATTATGTGCTTTATAATAGTTGTAAGGGTCGGAGTCACTCCAACTTTTTCCTGCATTTAGGCTATAAACTTTTCCTGCTGCTACTGTGTCAGCAATCATCTCATAAACATATTTTAAAGGTATTCTGACTGGAGTTTGTACCTGTTTACTATTGTAATCTACCCAATACCAAAAATGATGTTTATTTTTGTTCTTATGATGTAACCAAGCCATACTATATCCTTTATCCTCTTTTTCTGCCTCAATAGGACTTCTTACTCCTGAATAATATTTAACACTTGGAATAAATTCTGTAGGACTAAATTTTGATAAGTCGTGAACAATCCCTTGCCAATATAATCCAAATTTAAAACAAATTTTTGCAACTTCAAATTTATGTCTTAATACTGTTTTTGTATGTCCTAAAAACTTTTGTATAATATTCATTTAAAATTCCCCTCTTCTTTTTGCCATTTCTTCACATAATTCTGCCTGTAATTCATCTATTTTCGCTTGAAGTATCTTTAATTTATCTTCCTTATATTCCTTTTTTTCTTTCTTTTTAATATCACTTATGAAGAAGTTACCTTCTTCGTAATTTTTTGCTACAACTACCACGAAATAATTATCATCATCAAATACATCATCTTGACAATCTTGTGAATAAAAACATATAACCATTGTGTTTCCACTAGCTGTAAAGGCATATGGACTTTCTATTCCATTTTCTAATTGCTCTTTTACAGAGTTGATGCAATCATTTACCCACTCTTCTACTCTTTCATCTTCTACATTTACTGCCCCATCTGAACTTCCAAATTTATACCATTCGTTTTCTCCTTCAGAATCTGCATCATATGGGTATTTTATTTTTCTAATTTCCATAATACTCTCCTCTATAATTATTTTATGTTTTTTAATTCTTTTCTAACTTCACAATTAAAGTATCTATCATACCACTTTAATCCTTTTGTTATCCTTAACCAATTCCAATGGTCTTCAATTCTATCTGCTTGTAAATAACTTGGTTTAGTTAGTTGAAAATATATATTTGAAATAACCCATATCCAAAAATGATATTCTGGACAACTATCCCACATTTCTCCAAGCCATAATAGACTAAATATCAAAAATACTAACATATTTGCTTTTATAAAAGCAAAAATATAATATTTTAACATTTATTTCCCCCTAAAAACCTTGCATCTTTCTATATTCTATTTCTCTTTCATATCGTTCTAAACGTGATTCTACAAGCTGTTGTTTGTCATATTCATCTAGCTGTTCTTGTTTATCAATTATAATATAATCTATATCATTTAAAAGTTCTTGCATTTGAGAAACTATTGCATTGTAATTTTCGGAAGATAAGTCTTTAAACATACTCATTGCGAAATCTATTTTATCATAAATACATTCTAAAACATCAATTTCTTCTTCCAAATTTTCTTCGTTCATTGTTCTCTCCTTTCTACATTAACTTTTCTACAATCCTAATTATATTATACCATACTGACAACTATTTGTCAAGTTAGGTGGAATGTTCTGTAAACTAGATATACCAATTATCTATTTTATTTTTTAGTAGATAATTTATCCTTTGTTTACATAAGTTAACTGTTTCTTCACTATCCGTACACAACATTATGTCAATATTATTATTTAGTTCTAGGAGCTCCATAAATGCATCATATACGCCTTCTATAAATAAAAAATCAACCATTTGTAACATCATACTTTGCGCAGTATTTTTTATTGCTCTATAAAAACAAAATTGGTCTACAAATTCTTCTTTATTTAAAAAATTTTTCCATTGTTTTTTTACCTTATTTTTATTGATTAAACCACTCATTATGTACCTCACTATAATAGTTTTCTTCTGCTTTAGCCTGTTCTTCTTCCCATTTTAGTTGTTCAGCAGTTTCTATTTCCATTAAAAAGTCTTCAAACAAATTATTAAATTCTGATATTGATTTTCTCATCTTCATAACAGAGTTTACATAATTTGACAAATATTTGTCATCTTGTTCTTCTTTATAGAAATACCCAACATTATCTGATTTTACTATTTTAATATCCTCTTCTATCTTCTTCAATGCGTTATCAAAAGTTGTATAAGCTATAATATTCTCACTTAAAAAATCCATTATATCTCCTCCTTAAAATCTAAAAATATTATACTACACTGACAACTATTTGTCAAGTTAGGTAGAAATTATATAGGGAATACTTGACAAAATAAGAAAAATGTGTTATAATAAAAATATGGAGGTAAAATATGGATTATATTACAAACGAATTATATAATACAATATTAAAGTATATTGAAGATGAAGATAAGGCAAAGAATATGTTTTCGTGTATAATGCCTTATATGTTAGAGAAATTTGGAGAGGAAGGAGTAAATACTGAGTATCTTATAGCAATAATGCCAATAGATTTATATAAAAATAGTATTCTTAATAATGAATCTTATTTCAAAGACTTTACATATGTGATAATGAGATATAAAATTGATATGAATACAGACAAAGGTTTTCCATTAAAAAGATATGAGGATTTATTTAATACAAACCAAAAATATGAAAACGCTTTAAAACAAAAAAGAATAGCAAAAGAACAAGCTCAAATAAGAGCAGTTAATAAAAAATTAAAAAAAGAAAAAACTAAAACAGCTATTATAAAAAATGAAGATTTTGATAAAGATTTAACTCCTACAAAAGAGAATATTATTAAGCGTTTACAAGAGAAATATGATATTACTTTTGTAGAAAAAAATCAATTAAATAAGAATTATATCAAGGATTTATCAAATCAAAGAGTTGGCAAATTAGTATATAATACTCCATTTAGAATTAATTCTATAAAAGACCCTTCTATTTATTGGATTGGAACTTGTGACTGTGGAAATTTTAGGATTGCTCAAGGTGGAAGAGTAAATGACTATAAATGTTGTCCTGTCTGTGAAAGGTCATATAATAGTCTTATTGGTAAAAGATTTGGACATTTAGAAATTATTGAAGAAAAATATCTTTTATCTGGGAAGCATAGTTTAGCACCATATTATAAATGTAAATGCGATTGTGGTAGTATCATAATATTGAGACCAAATAATTTTAATACACAAACAAATTGTGGAAAACAATGCAAATATGCAATAGAAGCCAGACAAGAATTGGCACAGCAAAATAGGTCACATCTATTAAATTTATTTAAAAAACAAACCAACATTACAAAACTTGGAAAGACAACCTCTAATGGTAATAGTTCAACTGGATACTTGGGAGTTACATTAATTCCATCAACTGGTAAATATATGGCATATATAACATTCCAAGGAAAAACCGAGTTATTAGGTACATACTCAACTCCAGAACAAGCATATGCAGTAAGGCTGTCTGCACAGAACATTTTACATAAAGAGTTTTTGAAAGATTTGGAAAATGATATGTTTATTCAAAAAAATAAATATCTTAAAAGATTTTTAAATAAAGTTAAAAAATCATTAGAAAAAGTTGATGAAATAATTGAAGAGATGAGTTAAAAGAGATGGAATAGTCCACCTCTTTTATTAAAATAATAAAAATTTATGTTTTGAATAAGTATTTGGGAAGTAAAAGATTGCTTCTCCATTTTCCCATTTTGCATTCATATCTTTTGGAAATGTTATAACGATTTCTTTTCTTAAATAGTCAAGTGATTCATCACTATATGAATTGTATAGTAAATGTAATACACATTCTTTTATTATATCCGATGCTTCTTTAACTTTTTCTTCTGGAATTTTATCATTAAAAATCCATTCTTTTATATCATCTTTTTTTATAGAAATTTCTCTATACTTTAATAATGAATCATAGTCATTTCCTTGACATTTCTCTAATAAATCATTAAAATAATCATCA